>NZ_CAWPQZ010000032.1:0-44944 GCF_963889785.1 Vibrio sp. S12_S33
TTACGGGCCGCAGGAAATAGTCATATGCAAATGTCAGATCACTACGCGCCTGCTAGGGCGCTGCCAGTAGGAAAGCCTTATAGGCGCATATGAAAAACCACCGGCTATGCCGGTGGATACTTTTTTTATCTTTTTTCACTTAGCTGATGAAAAAATGCTCGGTGACTCTCCACTCTAATGCCAGTTTCTGGTATGTTGCGCATCCCTGTTTGAGGATGTCAGTATGCACACTTGCCCATTATGTTTTAGTGAACAAATTGTTACATACTTTGAAGATAAGGCTCGCGCTTATCTCCAGTGCCAACAATGTGCGCTAGTGTTCGTCAATCCTGATCATCGCCTTGACGCGAAAGCTGAAAAAGCATTTTATGATCTGCATAACAATAACCCACAAGATATGGGTTACCGCCGCTTTTTATCACGCGTGTGTGAACCAATGTTAGAAAGGATTAAACCTGCATCAAATGGGTTAGATTTTGGTTGTGGTCCCGGTCCAACATTATCGATTATGTTGCAAGAAGCGGGGCACAATATGGCGTTATACGATATCTTCTTTCATCCAGATGAAAAGGTATTGCAAACGACCTATGATTTTATGACTGCCACTGAAGTGATCGAGCATTTACATGAGCCGCACCAAGTTTGGCAGCAATGGTTAAATTTAGTTAAGCCGGGTGGCTGGATTGGGTTAATGACCAAGCTAGTCAAAGACGTAGACGCGTTTGCTGGATGGCACTACAAAAATGATCTCACACATGTGATATTTTTTAGCCGTGAAACCTTCCAGTACTTGGCCAAGCGGGATGAGCTTGAACTTGAATTTATTGGTAATGATGTAATTTTACTGAGGAAACCCCAGTAATGAGCCGTAATAAGAAATCCAGAAAGCCTGGTTCAGCCATTGATGCTGACGTGATTGTAACGCGTAACCGCAGTGAAGCTGATGTTGAAGGACGCCTACGTAAAAGACTGAAAAAAAAGAAAGGTCTTAAAGCGGGCAGCCGACATTCAGATGGTTCTGAACAGAAACAGCGCGCAGCAGCGCAAGCACGCGACCCTCGTTTAGGTAGCAAAAAGAAAGTCCCGCTGATTGTTGAGCCAGTTAAAAAGCAGACCAAACAAGAGCGTCGATTGTCAGCGACACAAGAGCTGGAAATGCTAGAAAACGATGCGCAGTTGAATATCTTGCTTGATCGTATCGATAGTGGTGAGAATCTAGGCGCTGGTCTACAAAAATACGTAGACGAGAAGCTTGATCGCATTGAAGCGTTAATGAAGCAGCTTGGCATTTACGAAGAAGAGCAAGAAGAAGACGAAGCATTAGAGCCTGTTACAAAGGCAAAAGCTTCACGCTCTGATGATGACCTATTGTCAGATTTTGAAGACTTCGATCTCAACGACTTGAAAGGATAAAGATTGCGATGAATGTAACCTTGTTAGCCATTGCTGGTGGAATCATTATTCTCAGCTTAGCGTCTTACGCTGGTTACCTTCTGCTGCAATTGAAAAAGCAAAAGGATTTGCAGCTTCAACACCAAACATTGGCCATTGAAAAACGTAATGCGAATATTTTTGATAGCGTCAATACGCTATGCATGGCGGGTATTCAAGGCCAATGCGATCTCTCTGAGATCAGCATTCGCGTATACTGCATCATGGATTATGTCCAAGGTGAGCCACGCATCGATTTTGATAGCGTGTATCCTGCTATTTCAGAGCTTTACCATATCGTAAAAGATATGCAGCGTGGGGAAGAGCGCCAGCAGCTTCCTAAACAAGAGCGGATGAGGCAGAATTTGGCTCGCCAGAAAGCAGAAGGCCGCTTAACCGATGCGATTGTTGAAGAACTGAAAGCGTTGCAAATGCGTATTGCACCTCTGAATAATCAAATCACTATTCAAATGGTGTAAGTTTGGCTCTACCTTTTTGGGGTGAGTGATCACGCTAGCAGTTTCGAACATTTCTACACAAATTTCGTTTTGCTACCCGACGTACATCATGGTCGTGTGGCAAAATAACCAGTCAAAGTTTCAAACGGAAAGCAAAAGCATGTCTTCGCAAGTCGTACCCAGTCAGCAGATCGTATGGGATCAAGCTGTTTTAGATAAGTACAACTACTCAGGTCCTCGCTATACCTCATACCCAACGGCGCTTGAATTCCATGAGGCGTTCACGGTCGCAGATTATGATATGGCGTGTACTCAGTATCCTGATCGGTCGCTTTCGCTTTATGTTCATATCCCGTTTTGTCATAAGCTTTGTTACTACTGTGGATGTAACAAGGTTATCACTCGTCATTCACACAAAGCCGATGAATATTTAGATGTTCTCGAACATGAAATTCGTCAGCGAGCGTCACTGTTACAGTCGCGACGAGTGACTCAACTGCATTTTGGCGGCGGTACACCAACGTTCCTAACCGAGCTGCAAATTAGCCGACTGATGGCTATTTTGCACGGTGAATTTCGGTTTGAAAATGATGCCGAAATCAGTATCGAAGTTGACCCGCGTGAAATTGAACTGAGCATGCTTGATCACCTGCGTAGTGAAGGCTTTAATCGTCTGAGTATCGGGGTTCAGGATTTCAATAAAGAAGTTCAGAAACTGGTTAACCGCGAGCAAGATGAAGAGTTCATTATTGCTATGGTTGGACGTGCTAAACAACTGGGTTTTCGTTCAACCAACCTTGATTTGATTTACGGTTTACCAAAACAGACCAAAGAAACCTTTTCTCAGACCCTTGCTCAAATACTTGAGATGAAACCGGGTCGATTGTCGGTCTTTAATTATGCGCATATGCCACAACTGTTTGCAGCGCAGCGAAAAATCAAAGATGAAGATTTGCCTGCGTCACAAGAGAAATTGGCGATTTTACAAGATACTATTGCGACTCTGACTGGGGCTGGTTACCAATTTATTGGTATGGATCACTTTGCTCTGCCAGATGACGAATTGGCAATGGCGCAACGCAACGGTATTTTACATCGTAATTTCCAAGGTTATACCACCCAAGGTGACTGTGACTTAGTTGGTTTTGGTGTTTCGGCAATTTCGATGATTGGTGACGCGTACGCACAGAACCAAAAAGAACTGAAGAAATACTATGCGCAAGTGAATGAACTGCGTCACGCATTGTGGAAAGGGGTTACGCTTGATAGTGATGACTTACTGCGTCGTGAAGTTATTAAGCAGCTAATCTGTAATTTCAAGCTGGATAAAACAGCAATCGAAGCGCAATTTCACATCTCGTTTGATCGCTACTTCAAGCAAGATCTCGAATTACTGCAAACCTTCGTTGATGATCAGTTAGTTGAGGTCGATGAGAGCCAAATTTGTGTTACTTTGCGTGGTCGACTGCTGATCCGTAATATCTGTATGTGTTTTGACAAATACCTACGAAACCGAGCACGTCAGCAGCAATTCTCTCGCGTTATTTAGCCAACAATATAGCCATTGAGAAATCAGTGGCTTTTTATGGGGCGATGTACTTGTTGGCTGCGACATCCCACAGAGCTTTGACCAATGGGTTCTCTAATTGAGAGCGTTTACAACAAACGCCCAGCTGAAAAGGTTTTATTGGTGCTAATTTGAGGCGTTGAATCTTATCCCGCACAGGGCTGTTGTTGATCACCACATCTGGTGCAATACCCACACCACATCCTAATGCCACCATACTGACAATAGCCTCATGCCCAGAGATTTGCGCATAAATATTAGGTTTTATTTTCATCTTCTTAAACCACGTATTGGCTCGGTCTCTTGCTGTTCCTGCTTCTGGAACAATGAAAGGGATTAGCGACCAATCGGGCTTGTCACTTTGCAGTTGTTCGATAAAACTGCTAATGCCAACCGGAGCGATGACTGATAAAGGAATCTCACTGATGGTTTCAAACTCGATGCGAGCTGGCAATTGATTGGGGAGTGCAGAAATGGCGATATCGGCTTCATTATTCAAAATTTTATCAATCGCTTGAGCTGGGTCACCAGTCGAGAGCTTAAATTCAATATATGGATGACGGACCCGAAAATCAGACAGCAATTCGGGTAAGTGGCTATAGCTTGCGGTTACCGAGCAAAATAGGCGAATTTCACCTTGCAATTCATGGTCTTGATTCTTGATTTTTGCGTTGTATTGCTGCCACTCAGCAATAATTTTTAGCGCAACCGGGGCCAGCTTATTACCCGCAGGTGTCAGCTCAACACTGCGATTGTCACGCACAAACAGTATTTGTCCAGTTTCGTCTTCCAATTTTTGGATCTGACGACTAAGCGCTGATGGGCTCATGTGCATCGCTGCCGCAGTCTTGCTGAAATTTTTACTATCACGCAGATGAATAAACATCTGTAGGTTTTTAATGTTCATAAATAGGCCACATGATGTTGCATTAATTGCAATAACTAATTGTGAATATATCACTTTAAGCAACTTAATGTCTGCTTTAGTATGGGGTTATTCGGCTCACAGAGGCCGACCTGATGGAACCAATTCTTTAAAGGAGAGCCCAGTATGGCTAACTATTTCAATACCTTAAACCTACGCCAACAACTAGACCAACTTGGTCGCTGCCGTTTTATGGATCGCTCTGAGTTTGAAAGTGAAGCCGATTACCTGAAAGGCAAGAAAGTCGTTATTGTTGGCTGTGGTGCGCAAGGCCTTAACCAAGGTTTGAACATGCGTGATTCTGGTTTGGATGTGGCGTACGCCCTTCGTCAAGCGGCGATCGATGAACAGCGTCAATCTTACAAGAATGCAAAAGAAAATGGTTTTGAAGTAGGTAGCTACGAAACGCTTATCCCTCAAGCTGATCTCGTTATTAACCTAACGCCAGACAAGCAACACAGCAATGTGGTTGAAACAGTGATGCCGTTGATGAAAAAAGGCGCGGCACTTGGTTACTCTCACGGTTTTAACGTCGTTGAAGAAGGCATGCAGATCCGCCAAGACATCACGGTGGTAATGGTTGCCCCTAAATGTCCAGGTACTGAAGTTCGTGAAGAATATAAGCGTGGTTTTGGTGTACCAACATTGATTGCCGTTCACCCAGAAAACGACCCTCAAGGTGAGGGTTGGGATATCGCGAAAGCATGGGCAGCAGGTACTGGTGGCCATCGCGCTGGCTGTCTAGAGTCTTCTTTCGTTGCGGAAGTTAAATCAGACCTAATGGGTGAGCAAACAATTCTATGTGGCATGCTTCAAGCGGGTTCAATCGTATGTTACGAAAAGATGGTTGCCGAAGGTATTGACCCAGGTTATGCCGGTAAATTGCTACAATTTGGTTGGGAAACCATTACTGAAGCGCTTAAGTTTGGTGGCATCACTCACATGATGGATCGCCTTTCAAACCCTGCGAAAGTTAAAGCGTTTGAATTGTCTGAAGAGCTAAAAGAATTAATGCGCCCACTGTACAACAAACACATGGATGACATTATCTCTGGCCACTTCTCAAGCACAATGATGGCTGACTGGGCGAATGACGATGCAAACCTACTAGGTTGGCGTGCAGAAACAGGCGAAACCGCTTTTGAAAACTACCCAGATTCAGACGTTCAAATCTCTGAGCAGGAATATTTCGACAACGGTATCCTAATGGTTGCTATGGTTCGCGCTGGTGTTGAGCTTGCATTTGAAGCAATGACAGCATCAGGTATTGTTGATGAGTCAGCGTACTATGAATCACTACATGAACTACCATTGATTGCTAACACAGTTGCACGTAAGCGCCTATACGAAATGAACGTGGTTATCTCGGATACTGCAGAGTACGGCAACTACCTATTTGCGAATGTAGCAACGCCGCTTCTACGTGAGAAGTTCATGCCTAAAGTAGGCACGGATGTGATTGGTAAAGGCCTAAGTGAAACTTCTAACCAAGTTGACAACGCAACTTTAATTGAAGTGAATGACGTTATTCGTAACCACCCTGTAGAGTACATTGGTGAAGAGCTACGTGGATACATGACTGATATGCAGCGTATCGCGGTTGGCGGTTAATTGCTAAGTTTGTAGCTTAATAATCTACAGCTGACAGAACCCCATACAGATAGGGGTCGATAAATACAAAAGCAAATACAACACAAACAAAAGGCTTGGTCGCTGTTGACCAAGCCTTTTTTTATCTCTGCGATGTGTAATACCAATCGTAGTAAATAACTGTTCATCCTAGCTGGTTAAAATGCTCGATAACTGCGTTAGAATTTTTGATTGTAGAATAACTACTTATCGAAAAATTCTGCCTTGTTCTCAAGCCTTTTCCCTGCGCTATTTTTGATCACTTATTTACTGTGATTGGTATAAAGCGTGTTGACCTTTTGCTGCCGGACACGCTCAAAACGGTATTATTTAGCCGTCAGTTTCGCTTCAAGTTCAGTGAGCTTTTGTTCCATTTCAGTCAGCTTCTGACGAGTACGCATCAGTACTTGAGTCTGTACATCGAACTCTTCACGGCTAACCACATCTAGCTTATTTAGCTGACCTTGGATAACTTGGCGAACTTTTTGATCAACGTCTGCGCCGAGGTCTTTGACTGGCTGAGGCATTGAATCGTGAATTTGTTTGGCAATTTGCTCTAGTTTTTTTGGATCAAACATCGTGGCTTACACTCCTGTCAATTTGTACTCATTCTAAGCAATTGTGTTAAGAATGTCGTTATTTGCAATAAGAAAAAGGCCACCGAAGTGACCTTTTTAATGTGATTATAACGTTATCGTGTTACTTATTTTCAGCCAGTTGACGGTGTGCAGCTTTCGCCTCATCAACTCTTGCTAGCTTTTCGAGGTCTTTATCCTCAACAAACACTGGTAATGGTTTGTGTTTTTCTGCTAAATAGCTGTAAATAACAGGTAATACGAACAGGGTAAAGATCGTACCAATTGCAAGACCTGCCACGATAACGATACCGATACTAAAGCGCTGAGCTGCACCTGCACCAGTTGCGTACATCAATGGGACTAGACCCGCAATCATTGCAGCGGTTGTCATAAGAATTGGACGAAGACGAACTTTCGCCGCTTCCGTTACCGCTTCCATACGAGACTTTTTGTGATGTAACTGCTCTTCCTTCGCTACTTCACAAATCAGAATACCGTGCTTGGTAATCAGACCCACTAGCGTGATCAAGCCGACCTGAGAATAGATGTTCATCGTCGCAGCTCCCCATGCTAGAGCAATCAATGCCCCACAAATAGCAAGCGGTACTGATACCATGATCACCAATGGGTCTTTGAGTGATTCAAACTGAATCGCCAATACCAAGAAGATGATCGCCAGTGCCAAACCAAAGGTGGCATACAGTGCACTTCCTTCCGTCACAAATTGACGAGCTTCACCCATATAGTCATGGTTGTAGCCTGAAGGCAGTTTGGTTTGTGCTGTGTTTTCAAACCAATTAATTGCATCGCCCATAGCAGTACCTGGTGATGGTACTGCACCCACGGTTGCTGAGTTCAACTGGTTGAAGTGAGGCAGTGATAAAGGCTCTGCTACTACATCAATTGAGATTAAACTGCCCAATGGCACTGCTTCGCCGTTTGCTGAACGAACATAGTAGTTGTTCATTGACTCTGGGTTCAGACGCCATTTACGTTCAACCTGAGGGATTACCTCATAAGAACGACCGTTTAAGTCGATACGGTTAACGTAGCCATCAGACATCATGGTACTTAAAGTAATACCGATATCTTGCATCGTTACGCCATAAGCTCCCGCTTTATCTTTATCGATATTAATCTTCATCGTTGCCGAATCGTAGTTTAAATCGAGGTTTGAATAAACGAAGAGCGGGCTTGCTGTTGTTTCTGCAAGTACATCAGAGGCAACAGTAAATAAGCTTTCAAACGCATTTGGTGTGGTAATAACAAACTGAATCGGTAATCCAGAACCTGCACCTGGTAATTCTGGCATTTGGAAGGTAGTTACCGCCATACCTGGGATGTTAGTCACTAACCTGCCAATGCGATTGGTCACTTCTGCCTGGCTTGCTTCACGCTCACTCCATGGAACCATCGAAGCGATACCAAACGCTTGGTTGGAATTAGGAACACCAGTAAATACCTGCGCAAATGCCACTTCCGGTTGTTCTGTCAGAATCTTGTTGACGTCATTCATGGTGTTTTGCATGTAATCAAGGTTCGAGTTTGAAGAACCCGTACCGATCATCATCACCACGCCTTTATCTTCTGAAGGTGCCAGTTCGCTTGGAATGAATTTGAACAATAAAGGCAAACTCATAAACACGATAACAGCAAACGCTAAGACAACCGGTCTGTGAGCAAGAACCGCACGCAACATTTTCTCGTAGCGATTGGTCATGCGTTCCAATGCAGCATGAACGGTGCTTTCAAACTTGCTTGGCTTTTCGTTTGCCTTAAGCATTTTTGAACACATCATTGGTGATAATGTTAATGCAATAATGCCTGATACAAATACCGAACCTGCAAGGGTTAAGGCAAATTCTTTAAACAGTGAACCAGTAATACCACCCATTAATGCAATCGGTGCATATACCGCACCTAGGGTTAGTGTCATAGCAATAACAGGAACCGCAATTTCGCGTGTACCGATGATGGCAGCACGAAACGGTGATTCACCTTCTTTAATGTGTCGATCGACGTTCTCAAGAACAACGATGGCATCATCAACAACCAAGCCGATAGCCAGAACCATGGCAAGCAGAGTCATCAGGTTCCACGAAAATCCCATTGTTTGCATAACCATCGCTACACCAATAAGTGATAGTGGGATAGTAACAATAGGGATGATAACGGCACGAAGTGACCCTAAGAACAGTGTGATCACCACCAAAACGATCAAAGCGGCTTCCGCAATCGTCTTAATAACTTCATTGATAGACTCATTAATTGCAATGGTTGAGTCATACATGATGTTCATGGTGATGTTGCTAGGAAGGTTGCGTTGTAGGTGCGGTAGCATATCCCGCACGCTGGCGGCGATATTAATTGGGTTGGCGCTAGGTGCCGCATTAATCGCTGCTACTACTGCTTCATTACCATTTGCTGTTGCGCGATAAACATCGTGACTTTTTTCCAATGTGACTTTGGCAATATCACCTAAACGTGTGATTTGGCCATCATTGGATTTAACCACTAGGTTTTCAAGCTCAGTTACATTGGATACTTGAGTATTGGCGCTACCATTGTAGAGAACGAATTCTCCGGTTGCTTGCCCCGTTGCGGATTGATAGTTGTTGGCATTGAGTACACTCATTACATCTGTTGCAGTGAGTTTCAATGCGCCCATTTTTTCCGGATCAAGCCATACACGTAACGCATATTTCAGACCGCCATAAAGGTCGATGCTGGCAATACCATTTACCGCATATAGTTGAGGGTTAACAACGCGTTCTAAGTAGTCCGTAATTTGGCTCGATTTTAAATCATCACTGGTAAAGCCGATGTACATTACGGCAGTTGTTGAGCCGGTCGACATGGTTACCGTTGGGTCTTCAGCTTCTTTTGGTAACTGAGAACGAACCGAGTTCGATTTGGCTAATACGTCAGACAAGGCCGCATTTGGGTCAGTATTGAGCTTCATGTTGACCGTAATGGTTGATTTACCTAACACGGAAGATGAAGTCATATAGTCAATATTATCGGCTTGTGCGACAGCTTGTTCCAATGGCTGAGTAATAAAGCCTTGAACCAAGTCAGCACTTGCGCCGTAGTAACTGGTGGTGACCGTTACTACCGTATTCGTCATTTCAGGGTATTCACTGACCTGCATTTTGAACATTGCTTGCAAACCGAGCAAGGCAATCAAAAAGCTGATAGATACCGCCAAAACTGGACGTTTTATAAAAACATCAGTAAAGCGCATGATTCCTCCGGTTAAAGCATTGGTGTTTCAGCTGGTGGAGTGGTTGCGTCACTTTCTACGACGCGTACTTTAACTCCATTACTTAAACGAACTTGACCTGATGTGACAACTTTATCACCCGCTTTTACACCTTCGAGAATGTGCGCGATGTCTGCTGTCCGTTCACCAACTTTCACAATGCTTTGCTTAACGCGTGTTTCACCATTTTCTTCGCCTAGAATATAAACGTTGTCACCGTATAGCGTGAAGGTGATAGCAGTTTGTGGCAGTGTTATTTGGTTCTCCAATTTAGGCAAAATAATGTTCGCACGGGCAAACATGCCACTGCGAAGCTTGCCATCACTATTTGGAATATCAGCTTGAACCTGAATTAAACCACTTTGCACACTGACAGCTGGTTCGATAGCGGTGATTGAGCCTTTAAATGGTGAGTCTGGGTAAGAATCAACAAAGATATCCACTTCTTGATCCATCGAAATGCGAGAAATATCGGTTTGTGGAACCGTAAAACGTAGGCGCATTACGCTGGTGTCTTCAAGACGAACAATGTCAGTACCAGGTTGTAAATATTGACCTAAATACACATTACGGATACCAACCACACCAGCAAATGGCGCTTTGATTTCGCGGCGGTCAATAGAAGCTTTTAGGCTTTCAATATCAGCAGATAAAGAGAAGTAATTCGCTTCAGCTTCATCGTACGCTTCTTTTGAAATAGAGCCCTTGGTGTATAGACCTTTATAACGTTTGTATTTTGCTTCTGCTGCTGGAAGACGAGCTTGCGAACTTTTTAGGTTAGCTTTCTCAACGGCGGAATCTAAAAGTACGAGAGGTTGGTCTTCTTTTACTTGTGTACCTGACTCAAATAAAATTTTATCGATCACGCCGCTTGTTTCGGTAGTGAGTGTCACGCCTTGATTTGGTTCAATAAAACCAATGGCTGCAATGACCGGGATCCAATCAACTGATTCCACTTCCGTTATGGTAACTGGAAATTCAGGTTCAGGACGATTAGCCATGTATTCGGCAATTTTTTGTTGTTTAAATAAATTGAAACCTATCACGCTACCAAATAGTAGGATGGCGATAAGTAACATAAAGAATGTCCACTTTTTCATTCTAATCAGAACTCCAAGTTAGTGTTGAGTAATTGCATCCCAACTGGCGTCTATCACGGCATGCAGTGATTGCTCATCCAGTTGATAACATTCCATTGCTTGTTTACGGGCAAGGGCTACCGTTGTTTCAAAACTTAAAGCAGATAAAACCTGGTTATCCAACGGTTTGAATAACCCTTGCTCTTTGCCTTGATCGAATAACAAGTCAAATTGGGCAAACATTTTCCGCTCAAGTTCCCTAATATTACAACTAGTTGTTATTGGTAATGATTCATATTGAACTCGATTACTGAGTATTGCACGTCTTGATTGTGCTAATTCCCAAATGTTTAACCACATTGCAGTAAAGCGTTCTTTCAAAGGCATTTCATCATCGACATTGGCTTGTACTGCGTCTGCGATTTGTTGGCAAACATGAAGACGAACCGCGATGAGAAGATGATCTTTATCGTCGAAATAACGATAGATGGTTCCTGCCGCAACACCTGCTTTTTTGGCTAATTTGTGCATCGATAAACCCTGAAATCCGGATTCTGCGATTAGTGCTTCTGCCGCAGTTAAGATTTGTTGGTATTTATCGATGTGAATACAATTAGACATGCTGATATTTCACGGTGAATGAACGTTTGTTCATTATAGACCAAACTACAACCCATTATGCAATACACTAGTGCAGTAAAAAGAAAAAAATCTTATCCTTGATGACGTAGTAATCCAAAAGACACGGCATTATCATAGGCAGCCAAATTAAAAGTGATATGAGTACCGAATGAAGCTCAACCCAAGACAAGACGAAGCTGTTAAATACGTATCTGGGCCATGCTTAGTATTGGCGGGGGCTGGTTCAGGTAAAACTCGTGTAATTACCAATAAAATTGCCTATTTGGTGCAACAATGTGGCTATAAAGCGCGCAATATCGCTGCGGTGACCTTCACCAATAAAGCCGCACGAGAAATGAAAGAACGTGTCGGTCAGACTCTCGGTAAATCTGAATCTAAAGGCCTAATGGTGTCAACATTCCATACATTAGGTCTCAACATCATTCGTCGTGAATATAAGTTCTTGGGGCTAAAAGCGGGGTTCTCACTGTTTGATGACCAAGATCAGCTCGCTTTGTTGAAAGAATTGACCGAGAAGCAGTTAGACGGCGATAAAGACCTACTTCGACAATTACTTAGTACTATCTCGAATTGGAAAAATGACATGTTCACTCCAGAGCAAGCTAAAGGCTTCGCTCAAGGAGAGCAGCAACAGCTTTTTGCCCACTGTTTCGAGCTCTATCAAAAACAGATGCGAGCCTATAACGCATTGGATTTTGATGACTTGATTTTGATGCCAGTTGTACTGCTGCAAAACAATGCAGAGGTCCGTCAACGTTGGCAAAATAAACTTCGTTACCTATTGGTTGATGAATATCAAGATACCAATACCAGCCAATATGAAATGGTTAAATTGTTAGTCGGAGAGCCTGGTCGTCTTACGGTGGTAGGGGATGATGATCAATCGATCTATTCATGGCGTGGAGCTAAGCCCCAAAATTTGGTGTTGCTCGGACAGGATTACCCTAATCTCAAACTGATTAAGTTAGAGCAAAATTATCGATCAACCTGCCGCATATTAAAGGCGGCCAATATATTGATTGCGAATAATCCGCACGTTTATGAGAAAACACTTTTCTCTGAAATTCCCGAAGGTGAAAAGCTCAAAGTTCTGATAGCGAAAAATGAAGAGCATGAAGCTGAACGAATTACTGGGGAACTGATTGCCCATAAATTCCTTAACCGTACTGAATATCGTGACTACGCGGTTTTGTATCGTGGCAATCATCAATCTCGTTTGATTGAAAAGTATCTGATGCAAAACCGAGTACCTTATAAATTATCCGGTGGAACCTCTTTTTTCGCGAGAGCCGAAATTAAAGATATCATGGCGTATTTACGAGTGCTCGTTAACCCCGATGATGACAACGCCTTTTTGCGAATTGTGAATACGCCGAAGCGAGAAATTGGTCCGGTTACGTTAGAAAAACTGGGTAGTTATGCAAATATGCGTGGCAAAAGCTTATATGAAGCCAGTTTCGAGATTGGGTTAGAGCATCATCTTTCTGGTCGAGGCTTAGAAAACTTACGCCGCTTTACGCAATGGGTCGTGACTATTTCAGACCAAGCTGAGCGTGGTAATACTGTCGAAGCGGTGCGCTCATTAGTACGTGACATCCATTATGAAGATTGGCTATACGAAACTTCTTCTAGCCCCAAAGCGGCAGAGATGCGCATGAAAAATGTTTCTGACCTTTACTCTTGGATTGTGGCTGATCTAGAAGGTGATAATTATGATCAGCAAGAAAAGTCACTAAAAGAGGTGGTTCAGCGTCTAACGTTGAGAGATATGATGGAACGTAGCGAAGGGGAAGATGATAGTGATGCGGTGCAGTTGATGACTTTGCACGCTTCCAAAGGGCTCGAATTTCCTTATGTTTATTTAATGGGAACGGAGGAAGGCATACTGCCTCACCAAACTAGTATTGATGAGGATAACGTCGAAGAAGAGCGACGATTAATGTATGTCGGCATCACGCGTGCGCAGAAAGAGTTAACTTTTACTATGTGTAAAGAGCGCCGCCAATACGGTGAGTTGATTAAGCCAACACAGAGTCGTTTTTTAGATGAATTGCCGTTCGATGATGTTGAATGGGAACAATCTAAAAAACCGGTTAGCCAAGAAGAGCGAATGGCTAAAGGACAAAGTCATATAGCTAACTTACGGGCGATGTTTAAGAAGTAGCTCGATACAGATTATACGATACAAATAAAGAAGGCTTGGTCAGATACCAAGCCTTCTTTATCTAAAGATAATACACTACAAGTCTTTTATCATGTGCTCGATGGCTGCGACGATCTCATCATCAGAACAATCCATACAGGTTCCTTTCGCTGGCATGGCATTAAAACCGTTGATTGCGTGGTTTTTCAGAACGTCCATACCTTGAGCGATACGAGGGGCCCATTCATCGGCATTACCAGCTTTTGGTGCGCCAGTAACACCAGAAGCGTGGCAAGCAATACAAAAAGTGCCGTAAACTTTTGCACCATCGCGAGGGCCAGTTGGCTCTTCAACGATAGGGTCACTGCCAGCTAGATAGACATCACCTACAGGTTTAATGCGTTCAGCAATAGCATCGTAGTCAGCTTGGCTTGTTGCCATCGTGGTCGTAGAAAAAGTTAAAGCAGCGAACAAAACGCTTATGATTCGTCGAGACATATCCATTAAACTCACTTTACATTCCAGAGGTAAATTCACGTTTACCTGTTTTTATACTTAGAGTGTGGTTGATTTAAAAAGTGATAAAACCTGTTAAATCAATGTAAATATTGAGTGATTATATCCTGAGAAGTTGTTGCAATAAACAACAAGTTGCGATCTTCAAGGGGTGAGTCACATCTGTAATGTACAGATAATGGTTATTATCTGCTGAAAAAGCAGCCAAACGATAAAAAAAGTTGAAAAAATACTAGACGCCCCAGTGTGAACTACGTATTATTCCACTCCGCCGATAGGGCATGCGCCCGTAGCTCAGCTGGATAGAGCGTTGGCCTCCGGAGCCAAAGGTCGAAGGTTCGAATCCTTTCGGGCGCGCCATCCGGACGCTTACTAAGTAAGTGGCAAATTGGTAAAAATAGTGGTGGCTATAGCTCAGTTGGTAGAGCCCTGGATTGTGATTCCGGTGGTCGCGAGTTCGAATCTCGTTAGCCACCCCATTATTTAGGTAACTCCATTTACTTAGTGAATGAAAGTTTCCAGTTTTGATTCAAGCAACATCCCAAGAATCGAAATAAAATTCGTCGGTGAATAGCGCAGCTTGGTAGCGCATCTGGTTTGGGACCAGAGGGTCGGGGGTTCGAATCCCTCTTCACCGACCATTATTTCAATAATCGCAATAGCGGTTATATAAAAAATTAGTGGTGGCTATAGCTCAGTTGGTAGAGCCCTGGATTGTGATTCCGGTGGTCGCGAGTTCGAATCTCGTTAGCCACCCCATTGATTTTCGGTGAATAGCGCAGCTTGGTAGCGCATCTGGTTTGGGACCAGAGGGTCGGGGGTTCGAATCCCTCTTCACCGACCACTATAAGAAGCCTCAGTCGAAAGACTGGGGCTTTTTTACATCTATGCCTTTTGCATCAGTGTATTGTATTAGTAACGATAGAATGGGGTCGGGGGTTCGCCTGATGTTCCAGATCTGGCTCTTCATCGACCACTATAAAGAAGCCTCAGTCGAAAGACTGGGGCTTTTTTACATCTATGCTTTTTGCATCTGTGTTTGATTTCTCACCTCAATTTTAACTTACTAATACCACTATTGATTTCTTACTCATTATGGCAGTGGATTATTATTTTCTTATCCATAAATCTCAAATTTTAACTTAGACTAATCAACTACAATTTATGCTGTATGGTGGTTTTTAGTTTGGCATTCGGTTTGAAAATCTAGTTTTTGTTTCTGTTATGTTGCGTTTTTTGCCGTAAAATAGTTTGAGTTTTTATTCTGGTGTTTTTTTTAGAATATATCGATGGTGGGCAATTTTGTAGCGATTAAGGCTATATTTAAAGGTGATTAATGACGTGCCAGAACATTGGTAAGACCAATGCTTCATGCATATTTCATGCATAAAAATACGATTTTACTGCTTTGTTTTCAGGTGATATCGATTTTTTATCCTATAGATGTTGCTTTTCTGTGAAATGTTTGCCAAATTGGTTAGCTTATAAATTACCAGAATATTGTACTGGTAGGAATGGATTCAATTTGACTGACTTTGAACCTAGTTCGATTGGAGTTAGTTACAGACAGGGCAGAATATTGCCAAAGCCGTAGAGGTCTGGGATGTCACTTTTAGAAGTTAAAAACCTGCGTATAGAATACCCGTCACGTCATGGTGTGCATGCTGCAGTAAAATCACTGTCGTTCAATATTGAACGAGGTGAAATTGTTGGTGTGGTCGGTGAATCTGGCGCTGGGAAATCAACCGTAGGTAACGCGGTTATCGATTTATTGAGCCCTCCTGGCCTGATCGCCAGTGGTGAGGTATTCCTCGATGGCGAAAAAATATCGGGCTTATCTCCTGAGCAGATGCGCAGTGTACGCGGTTCTAAAATCGGTTTCATCTTCCAAGATCCGATGACATCATTAAACCCTCTTTTCACAGTTGAACACCAACTCACTGAAACGATTCACGCTAACATGAAGGTTAGCGAAGAGGATGCTTACCAACGAGCGCTTTCATTAATGAATCAGGTTGGTATTCCTCAACCTGAAAACCGTTTGAAGCAGTATCCGCACCAATTTTCTGGTGGTATGCGTCAGCGTGTGGTTATTGCTATTGCGCTTGCTGGCGAACCTGATCTCATCATTGCCGATGAGCCAACCACAGCGCTGGATGTTTCGATTCAAGACCAAATTCTAAGCCTGATCCGCGATCTTTGCATAAAGAATAACGTGGGTTGTATGTTGGTTACCCACGACATGGGCGTTGTGTCTAATGTTACAGACCGAGTTGCGGTAATGTATCGTGGTGACTTAGTTGAATTTGGCCCAACCGCTAAAGTCTTGGGCGCACCTGATCACTCATACACTCGAAGCTTGATTTCTGCGGTTCCACGTTCAGATAAGAAACTCGACCGTTTCCCACTAGTAAGTTATATCGAAGAAGCTAGTGAGCTAAAGCCGTTAGATGTGAAAAACCACTGGCTAGGCCAAAGTCAGGACAATCGTCAATACACAGGTCCACTGCTGACTGTCGAAAACGTCAATCTTCGTTTTACGACCAAAGATTCGCTATTTGAAAGTCGTCGTGAATACGTGCAAGCCTCGAATAATGTCAGTTTTGATGTATTTGAAGGTGAAACATTTGGTTTGGTCGGGGAGTCTGGCTCTGGTAAATCGACGATCGCGCGAGTCATTGCCGGACTGTACGCGCCGAATTCTGGCAAAGTGTGTTTTGAAGGTATTGATTTGACGGGTCTTAAATCGGAAAAAGAACGTCGCCCAATGCGCCGACAAATGCAGATGGTTTTCCAAAACCCATATACGTCGATGAACCCGCGCATGAAAATCTTCGATATCATCGCAGAACCAATCCGTTTTCATAAATTAACCAACAGTGAATCAGAAACACAGCAAATTGTTAATGATCTTCTAGAGCACGTTGGTCTTGGTAAAATGGCAGGGGTGAAATACCCACATGAGTTTTCTGGTGGCCAGCGTCAGCGTATTTCAATTGCTCGTGCCTTGGCTACTCGTCCTCGTCTATTGATTTGTGATGAACCAACCTCAGCATTGGATGTTTCGGTACAAGCACAAATTCTCAACCTACTGAAAGATCTTCAAGATGAGTTGAATTTAACCATGTTGTTTATCAGCCATGATTTACCGGTTATTCGCCAGATGTGCGACCGCGTAGGGGTGATGCAAATGGGAACCTTGCTGGAAGTTGCTCCTACCGAGCAATTGTTTACTTCACCACAGCATGAATATAGCCAGCATTTGATTTCTTTAATGCCTGAATTTACAGGTTTAAGAGAAGATGTAGTAACGGCATAAGCCGCAATAATGACTAACTGATATATAACCACCAAGCTTGCTTGGGATTAATAAACAGAAGCAAATATAACAACTAGGGATTTGGATTCCCGCATAAGGAGCTATGCAATGAAAACCATGAAAAGCAAATTAGCAGTGGCTTTAATGGCTGCAGGTTTGAGCTTTGCAGCAAGCGCGGCAGATATTACTGTCGCTTACGATGCTGACCCAGTGTCACTTGATCCGCATGAGCAGCTATCTGGCGGCACACTGCAAATGTCTCACATGGTGTTTGATCCTCTAGTTCGTTACACCCAGACATTTGATTTTGAACCTCGCCTTGCTGAAAAATGGGAGCGTGTTGATGAAACAACCTTCCGCTTTAACCTACGTAAAGGTGTTAAGTTCCACTCTGGTAACGAACTAACGGCAGACGACGTGGTATGGACGTTTGAGCGACTACAAAATTCTCCTGACTTCAAAGCTATCTTTGAACCTTATGAGAAAATGGTAAAAGTAGACGATTACACCGTCGAAATCGTATCGAAAGGTGCTTACCCACTGGTTCTGCAAACGGCGACTTACATTTTCCCAATGGATAGCAAGTTCTATTCAGGCAAAACAGACGATGGTAAAGATAAGTCTGAAGTAGTGAAGCATGGTAATTCTTTCGCTTCAACTCATGTTTCAGGTACAGGTCCATTTGTCGTAACGTCACGTGAGCAAGGCGTAAAAGTTGAATTTGCACGCTTCAATGATTACTGGGATAAAGCATCTAAAGGTAACGTTGATAAGCTAACATTGGTGCCAATTAAAGAAGATGCAACACGTGTTGCAGCGCTGCTTTCTGGCGATGTAGATATGATTGCACCAGTTGCACCGAATGACCACAAACGTGTTGAGCAAGCAAAAGGCATTGATCTAGTGACCTTGCCAGGTACACGTATCATTACTTTCCAAATGAACCAAAATAGTAACGAAGCACTGAAAGATGTACGAGTACGTCAAGCGATCGTTCATGCGATTAACAATGAAGGTATTGTTGATAAGATCATGAAAGGTTTTGCAACAGCGGCTGGTCAACAAGGCCCTTCAGGTTATGCAGGTTATGATGCCAACCTTGTTCCACGTTACGATCTGAAAAAAGCGAAAGCGTTGATGAAAGAAGCGGGTTACGAAAAAGGCTTCACATTAACCATGATCGCTCCTAACAACCGTTACGTGAACGATGCGAAAGTAGCACAAGCGGCAGCTGCCATGCTGTCTAAGATCGGCATTAAAGTTGATCTAAAAACCATGCCAAAAGCGCAATACTGGCCAGAGTTTGATAAATGTGCAGCAGATATGTTGATGATCGGTTGGCACTCAGATACTGAAGATTCAGCGAACTTCTCTGAATTCCTAACCATGACTCGTAACGAAGAAACAGGTAAAGGTCAGTACAACTGTGGTCACTACTCAAATCCTGAAGTTGACAAGTTAGTTGAAGCATCAAACGTAGAAACGGATC
Source organism: Vibrio sp. S12_S33 (assembly GCF_963889785.1). NCBI lineage: Bacteria > Pseudomonadati > Pseudomonadota > Gammaproteobacteria > Vibrionales > Vibrionaceae > Vibrio > Vibrio sp. S12_S33. The sequence continues at coordinate 19,039 of NZ_CAWPQZ010000032.1, forward strand.
CTGCAAAACGTGCCGCGATGCTACAAAAAGTAGAAACAACGCTATACAACGACGCAGCATTTGTTCCTCTACATTGGCAGAATCTAGCGTGGGGTGCAAAATCTACATTGGATATCAAACCAATTGTTAACGCGATGGAATTCCCTTACTTCGGTGATCTCATCGTAAGCGAATAATTACTTAAGCAATGCCGTTACTTCGGTAGCGGCACTTAAGCCATTCAAGGCATCCGCAGTTGGATGCCTTATTAAGATTTAGGTTCTTAGCTTTGTTTCAGTCGGGTTAGGTGCCATTTTTAAGACTGAATTTCTCCGTTCCTATTAAAGTTATTAAATTTTAAAAAGAACCATCATGGATAGTTAAGGGGCAAGGAATGTTTTCGTTTCTGGTCAAGCGCCTGTTTCAGGCACTGATAGTGATGTTTGTGATCAGTTTAGTGGCGTTTGCCATTCAGGATAACCTGGGCGATCCGTTGCGTGAGCTTGTTGGGCAATCTGTTTCAGAAGCCGAGCGTCAAGCACTGCGTGATGAACTGGGCCTCAATGATCCTTTCGTTACCAAATACACTCGTTTTATTACCGCTGCCGTTCAAGGTGACTTAGGCACATCTTATTTTTTCAAACGTCCAGCCGTTGACGTGATTTTAGACAAATTAGTTGCCACGCTAGAGCTCGTGCTAGGTGCAACCATCATCATCATTGTTTGCTCGATTCCTTTGGGTGTGTATACCGCCATTCATCCTAAGAGCTTATTTACTAAGGTCGTGATGGCCGGCAGTAGTATCGGTATTTCCATTCCCGTGTTTTTGACCGCGATTATGTTGATGTATGTATTTTCTATCGCCTTGGGCTGGCTGCCTTCTTACGGGCGTGGCGAAACCGCTAACTGGTTAGGTTGGGAGTCAGGCTTTTTCACTCTTGATGGGTTAGCGCACCTTGTTTTGCCGTGTGTATCACTAGCATCGATCATGCTACCGCTGTTTATCCGTTTGGTGCGTTCTGAAATGCTAGAGGTATTGAGTTCTGAATACATTAAATTTGCCAAAGCAAAAGGCTTGGCATTGAATAAAATTCATTATCAACATGCGTTGAAGAACACCATGCTACCAGTATTAACAGTCGGTGGTGTCCAAATCGGTACTATGGTGGCGTACACCATTTTAACCGAAACTGTTTTCCAGTGGCCGGGTACAGGCTTTCTTTTCCTTGAAGCCATCAACCGTGTCGATACTCCGTTGATCACCGCCTACGTTATTTTTGTGGGTTTGATTTTCGTGGTGACCAATACCATTGTTGACCTGTTATATGGGCTTATTAACCCAACCGTTAACCTAACTGGAAAAGGAGCTTAACCATGAGCCAATTTGCTGCTGCTCCATCTCGTTGGGAGCGTTTCAAACAGTCTGATTTTCTTTATCATTTCTTGCGCGATAAAGTTGCGATGACCAGTTTTGCCATCTTCCTGATGTTCTTAACGCTGTCTATCGCGGCACCATTAATTGCGCCAAGCAACCCGTACGATCTGTCATCGATTGATATTATGGATGCTGAATTACCGCCATCATGGATGGATGGTGGAGAAGAACGCTTTATTTTGGGTACTGATGAGCAAGGTCGCGACATATTCTCAACCATGCTTTATGGCTCTCGTTTATCATTGACGATTGGCTTTCTTGCGGTTGGTTTACAGTTAATTCTGGGGATTGTGATTGGTCTTTCTGCCGGTTATTTTGGTGGCCGTATTGATAGCTTTTTGATGCGTTTTGCTGATGTTCAGTTGTCATTTTCGACCATGATGGTGGCGATCATTGTTTCGGCTATTTTTAAAGCCAGTTTTGGCAGCGAGTTCTACAGCCAATATGCTGTGATAATGTTAGTAGTGATTATTGGCGTTGCAGAATGGCCGCAATATGCACGTACCATTCGAGCCTCTGTATTAGCCGAGAAGAAGAAAGAGTATGTAGAAGCAGCTCGTGTGATGGGCTTTAAAGCGCCACGCATTATGTTCCGTCATATTCTGCCGAACTGTTTGTCGCCAATTTTGGTTATCTCTACGGTACAAATTGCCAACGCCATCATGTCTGAAGCGGCACTTTCTTTCCTTGGTTTAGGTTTGCCGGTTGACCAACCGTCACTTGGTGCGCTGATCAGTATTGGCTTCAACTATATATTCTCTGGTGCGTGGTGGATTACCGCATTCCCAGGTTTCGTGTTAGTCACGTTGGTTTTGGTTATCAATTTACTGGGTGACTGGTTACGCGATGTGTTCAACCCTAAGATCTATAAAGGGTGATGTGAATTCATTGATTTTTTGATCAAAAGATACCTACACTAAGAGCTGCAGAATAATGCGGCTCTTTTTTTGCATGATTTTTGTACTCGCGCTATTTGCTAGTATTATTTTGACGAGTTAATTTTCATTCGTTTGCTATCTCACAGAAGTTTCAAATAGTTAGGGTATGGTATGAAGATGTTGAACATTGAACGAGCAATGTTGTTACTATAATTAACAAATAATATGGATATGAGTATGGGTCTGATGCTGAAAAATATGCTTCGCACCGTTTCGAGCTTGACACTATTGGCTCTTCCTGCCTTTTTCCAACCCGTATGGGCGGAAGATTTTCTCTGTGATGCAACACAAGCATCGACCAATCAATTGCCGGTTTTGGATAAGGCATGTCCTATTGGTCAAGGGCTATGGGGTAAACAAAAGCCCAAAAGTCAGTCTTCAAATTTTTGGATTCAATGCGGAGTATTGAGTCAGCCCTTACCGCTACAAAAAGCTAAATTATTTTATGCACATATCTCTACCGACGTTTGGCTTAAACCAGAAGCCAACACCTACCGCTGTTTGATTGGCCCTTATACTGACTATGCGCAAGCACAGAAAGAGCTACCGTTAATACAAAAAGTACCTGGATACAAAGAAGCGTTTATTCGTGAAGTGCAAAGAAGCAATGGTCAGGCTGCGGCTTCAGTACAAAAACCGAAAGCGGCAGCACCCGTTGCCACTAAAAAGCCTCAGGCTAAACTCAAAGCGCAGCCGAAAACATTAGCGGAAGTTCCTAAAGCTCAAGCGACAATGGCTAGCAATATGAATATTCGCTTGAGCACTACAACCAATGGCATTGAATACCAAGTGCCGTATATCACCTTTGGTGATGACCTGTTTTATATGGAACATGGGTTAGCTTGGAATCGTTTAAGTTATGATTCGGCAGAAAAAACCTGTGCCACACTCAACATGCGTTTGGCTACTGAAGAAGAGTGGCAGCACCTGCTTGATTCAAAACTGATGAAAAGTGATCAATGGCCGATGCATCTTCCATATTGGGGATGGGGTAAAAAAGGGTTGTTTACCAGTGGTAAGGTTAGCCAGCTTAAAGGCTCATCGCTACTCAATGTTATTTGTGTGAAGTAGCATTTAACTAAAAACCCCGCATTTCGCGGGATTTTTAAATTAATACAAAGGGTTACCTCATAGTAACGAATTCTTCACTGCCGGTCGGGTGTATGGCAACCACTGAATCGAAATCCGCTTTAGTTGCGCCCATTTTCATGGCTACACCAAAACCTTGAATCATTTCATCAACGGCAAAGCCAATGCCGTGTAGTCCAACAACAGTCTCTTCTTCACCAGCACATACCAGCTTCATTTTACATGGCTGACGGTGCGAGGTCACAGCGGTGTACATAGCGGTAAAGCCAGAAGTATATACTTTCACATTGTCTTTGCCGTATTGTGCTTGTGCTTCTTCAGTCGTTAGACCAATTGTGCCGATAGGTGGGTGGCTGAAGACAACGGTAGGAACTAACTTGTAGTCCATCTTGGCGTTGGTTTTGCCGTTGAATAGACGCTCAGAAAGCTGACGACCTGCTTTAACTGCGACAGGTGTTAGCTCGATACCGCCTTCCATGATGTCACCCACACAGTAAATGCCAGGTATGTTGGTTGCTTGGAACTCATCCACTTTAATGTAGCCTTGCGCATTGGTTTCAACACCAGTTGCTGCAAGGTTGATAGCATCCGTTGCTGGATGGCGACCAATTGCCCAAATCAGTGTATCGACATTTTGGCTTTGACCATTTTCAAGGTGTAGAGTCAGGCTACCATCGGCTTCTTTTACCACTTCTTTGGGTACTGAATGAGTGTGTAGTGCTGGGCCTTCTGCCGCCATTACTTCGGTGAGTGTTTCGATGATCATCGGATCAAAGCTGCGCAGTGGGGACTCTTTACGTACATAAAGGTGCGTTTCTGTACCAAGCGCATTCAATACGCCAGCAATTTCTACTGCTATGTAACCTGCACCAACCACAGCAACGCGTTTTGGTTGTTCTGCTAGGTCAAAGAAACCATTTGAATCAATGCCATGCTCCGCACCTGGAATGTTTGGAATCGATGGGCGGCCACCGACAGCAATCAAGATATGATCTGCAGTGTAATGTTGACCATTAACTTCAACGGTTTTCGCATCAACAAATTTAGCAAATCCACGAATGACTTCGACTTTATTGTTGCCTAACACGCGGTCATAAGATTGGTGAATGCGGTCAATATAAGCTTGGCGGCTTTCAACTAATTTGCTCCAGTTGAAGCCTTTTACATCGACATCAAAGCCGTAATCTGCGGCGTATAAATTCATCGCTTCCGCAACTTGAGCACCATGCCACATCACTTTCTTTGGTACACAACCTACGTTGACACAAGTACCGCCAAGGTCTTTGGCTTCAATTAGTGCGACTTTGGCGCCATACATTGCAGCACGGTTGGCCGATGCGATACCGCCAGAACCACCACCGATACAGATATAATCAAAATGCGTTGCCATTACTTTCTCCGTTATTCTTTTAGAATTATTGTTTGATACATTGGGTCAGTTTATTCAGGTACAACCCATTCGACTTTAAAATGACCGGTTGCTGGCGCAATTGCTTGCTTAAGGAAAGGTAAAATTTCCTGCATCTGGCTTTCTAATTTCCATGGTGGGTTGATGACTATCATGCCAGAGGCCGTCATGCCACGCTCGTTGGTGTCGGGTGAAACGCCTAATTCAATTTGTAAGATTTTACGAATGCCGAGGCTTTCTAACCCTTCTAGCATGTCGTCGATGGTGTCGCGGTTAACAACTGGGTACCAAATCGCGTACACACCCGTCGCCCAGCGCTTATAACTTTTTGCAATCGCTTTAACCACATCACGGTACTCTGATGCTAATTCGTAAGGTGGGTCTATCAACACTAAGCCACGGCGCTCTTTCGGTGGCAAACTGCCGACGAGGCGTTGAAAGCCATCTTCTTTATAGATTGAAACCTGCCGATCACGATGAAACTCTTGTTCAAGCAAAGGGTAGTCGCTTGGGTGTAATTCAGTCAGTACCATGCGATCGTTTACGCGTAAATGCGCTCGCGCTACACGCGGAGAACCTGGGTAATAACGTAGCTCATCACCCTCATTCAGTGCTTTAACAGCATCAAGATAGCTTTGAATATCTTGTGGAATGTCGTTTTGCGCCCATACTCGAGCGATACCTTGTTTGTATTCGCCGGTTTTTTCTGACCATTCGTGGGTTAAATCGTAGCGACCTACACCAGAGTGAGTATCATGGTAGACAAACGGTTTGTCTTTTTGCTGCAAAGCATGGAGGATAAGGCTTTGCACGATATGCTTTAACACATCAGCGTGGTTGCCAGCGTGAAAGCTGTGACGATAACTTAGCAAAATAGGCTCTCAAAACACTCAGCGTCGAGTGTGTTTAGTGGATCAGATTTATTGACTGATTATACGTCACTATTGAAAATTGCTGAACCTACCTATATTTACTATTTTAGACCAATGAAAAACAAAGAAGATGATAACCCCAATTCAGGTGGTTATCGTTTTTAAGCCAAAAGGAATGTTCTATGTCTAATCCACTTCTTACCTTTACGGATCTGCCTCCGTTTTCTGCCATTAAGCCGGAGCACGTAAAGCCAGCGGTTGAGAAAGCGATCAACGATTGTCGAGCAAAAATAGATCAACTGCTTGACGGCAATACTCACCCAACATGGGATAACCTCGTTGCACCAATTGAAGAAGTGGATGATTACTTAAGTCGTATTTGGTCGCCCGTGAGCCATCTTAATTCAGTGATGAATAGCGACGAGCTGCGTGATGCTTACGAAAGTTGTTTGCCACTTTTATCTGAATACGGCACATGGGTAGGGCAACACAAAGGGTTGTTTGAAGCGTATAAAAGCATTAAAGCCAGTGAGGAATTTGCCTCGCTTTCTCAAGCACAGAAAAAGACCATTAGCGATGCGCTGCGTGACTTTGAACTGTCAGGCATTGGTTTGCCACTTGTCGAGCAAAAGCGCTATGGCGAAATCAGCAAACGTCAGTCTGAACTGGGGTCTAAGTTTTCCAACAACGTACTTGATGCCACCATGGGTTGGACTAAACACGTGACTGACGTCAACGAGTTAGCAGGCATGCCAGAATCTGCATTAGCAGCGGCGCAGGCGGCGGCTGAAGCGAAAGATCTAGAAGGCTATTTATTAACACTCGATATCCCATCTTATCTACCTGTAATGACCTACTGTGATAACCAGGCGCTACGTAAAGAACTTTACGAAGCCTATGTGACACGAGCTTCAGACCGCGGTCCAAATGCTGGTAAATGGGACAACAGTGAACTGATTGCCGAGAAGCTAAAGCTGCGCCACGAAATTGCCCGTATGCTCGGTTTTAGTACCTATAGCGAAAAATCGTTAGCCACTAAAATGGCGGAAACACCAGCACAAGTGCTGGGCTTTTTGAATGACCTTGCCAGCAAAGTAAAACCACAAGGTGAGCGTGAAGTCGAAGATCTGCGTCAGTTTGCGCACAGTGAATTTGGCGTGAGTGAGCTTGAGCTATGGGATATCGCTTACTACAGCGAAAAACAGAAACAGCATTTGTTCCAAATTTCAGACGAAGAACTGCGCCCTTATTTCCCTGAATCGAAAGTGGTGAGTGGTCTATTTGAAGTGCTGAACCGTGTATTTGGTATGACGGTCAAAGAGCGTGAAGGTGTTGATACTTGGCACGAATCGGTGCGTTTTTTCGATATTTTTGATGCTGAAGGTGCGTTGCGTGGCAGTTTCTATCTCGACCTGTATGCGCGTGAACACAAACGTGGCGGTGCATGGATGGACGACTGTCGTGGCCGCCGTATTACCTTAAATGGTGAGCTTCAAACGCCAGTCGCTTACCTAACGTGTAACTTTAATCGCCCAGTTGGTGATAAACCGGCACTCTTTACTCATGATGAAGTGGTGACGTTATTCCACGAGTTTGGCCACGGCATCCACCACATGTTAACGCAAGTGACGGTTGGCGCTGTATCGGGAATTAATGGTGTGCCTTGGGATGCGGTCGAGCTACCGAGTCAGTTCCTAGAAAACTGGTGCTGGGAAGAAGAGGCGCTGGCGTTTATTTCCGGTCACTACGAAACGGGTGAACCGTTACCCAAAGAGATGCTCGATAAAATGCTAGCGGCAAAAAACTTCCAGTCGGCGATGTTTATTTTGCGTCAGCTTGAATTTGGATTGTTCGACTTCACGTTGCACACCGAGTACGACCCGGAAGTAGGACCACGTATTTTGGAAACGTTAGCGCAAGTGAAAGCAAAAGTGGCGGTGTTACCAAGCCTAGAATGGAACCGTTTCTCGCACAGCTTTAGCCATATTTTTGCTGGTGGTTATAGTGCTGGTTACTACAGCTATTTGTGGGCAGAAGTGTTGTCGGCTGACGCATTCTCTCGCTTTGAAGAGGAAGGTATCTTCAATAAAGAGACGGGTAATAGCTTTCTAAAGAATATCTTGGAGATGGGCGGTAGTGAAGAACCAATGGAGCTATTCAAACGCTTCCGTGGTCGTGAACCTCAAATCGATGCTTTACTGCGTCATGCTGGTATTGCCGCTTAATTAAGCCTAAGTCCGTTGATGGTATGGATGCAGAGTACTGCTATCCATACCATTTATTTTTTGTCTACTTTGAGATCTGCTGTCTTAACACTCTATCCAAAGAAATTGGCCCTGCGCCCCATACCACCACAAGTAATAACATCAGTCCCCATAATTGGTGGTCATAAAAACCTTGTTCCCATAAAACAGGGTACGAAATCACTGCCACAATGTTGAAAATGAACAACGCCAACGCCATCGGTCTGCTCAACAAACCTAATGCCACGAATATGGGTAATGTCAGCTCTGCGGCCGTTCCCAAATAGGCGGCCAGTTCCCAAGGTAGAATCGGCACTTGGTACTCTAATTCAAACAAATACAAGGTGCTGTCCCACGAGGCAATTTTCACCAAGCCTGAATTGAAAAAAGCCCATGCGACCCACAGCCGACAAAACAACAACAACAAGGGAACGATAGTATGTTGAATATTTTCAACGCTGTAGTCATAGCGCGTTAGCCAAGTTTTTAATGTCATGTTCATGAGTTTTCCTTTGTGCCAGACAGTGTGAAACCAGCGATAAGATTCAAAGCCAACAGCGTATTGAGATGAGCAAGCAAAGGTGCTTCAATCAAGCCGAGTGGCTGATTTTGTTGCACAAGCAACAGCAATTGATAAGCGCCTAGATCCAGGGTTTGGCACCAAGGTGAACCATCCTCATTACAAGCGATAACACCGCGTTGTTGACGATAAATATCCAGCCTTGAAAATTGTTCAGTTTGAATGGCCTTTTGCAGCGAAAAAAGTGCGTAAGGGGAATCAAAGGCAATAACGTCTGCCTTGATATGTAAGATGATCTGGCCGTGTTTTTCTTCCTCTATAGCGGCCAGTTGCGTTAAAGGTTGGTAAGTATGGGAAGGGGCATTTGCGTAATATTGTTGTACGAGATCATTCGCCCATTCAAAACGCGCGACTTCGCTGGCGTAAGGCGCAGCCTCAATGACGGCAGGAAACTGATTAACGGTTTGATCAAACCCTTGACCATAGTGAGTGACACTTCCTTCCTGCAGAGGGTGAGTCAGTACATGCTGGCGAGCCAAACCGGCAAAGCACTCTTCTCCCACTAAGGCTTCCAGCATTGGATAGGTAGCCTGAAGCACCTCACTTAAACTGATGACGAAATTATTGCGATACACCTGCATCCGTTGTTCGGCAGAAAAATGGTCGCTAACAATATGGCAGTCATCTGCGCTGGCTTGGTAGTGCAATGCTTGCGCAAATTGTGTTTGTATATCGGCAAGAGAAGGGTTCATGAGGCTCTCCTTGTCGCGCTGAGTTCGGTGGCGAGTATTCTCTCGCTTGCTTTACTCGCTTCAGCTAACAGCACTTGCGGTTGTGGAATATCAAGATCCCATTCAATAAGGGTATGACAAGTACCGTGTTGTGCTATCCACATCTCAAACAGTTGCCATACTTCAGCGCTCACTGGTTGGCTATGGGTATCTATCCACAGCTCGCCCTGTTCGAGGTGTTTGATGGTAAAACCCGCCAAATGAATTTCATCGACAGCTTGCGCTGGAATATTAGCCAGATATGTTTCGCTGCTAAAACCGTGATTGAAGGCGGAGACATGTACATTATTGAGGTCGAGCAATAAGCGGCAATCGGTGCGTTGATGCACTTCACTTAAAAAATCCCACTCGCTGATGGTTGAGTGTTGGAATTTCAAATAGCTCGACGGGTTTTCAATCAACAATGGACGACCAAGATACTCTTGAACCTCTAGCACATTGCGGCAAAACACTTGTAGGGCTTCTTCTGTGTAGGGAAGTGGTAGCAAATCATTGAAGTAATGGCCGCCAGTTTGGCTCCAACTTAAATGATCTGAAATAAAAATAGGCTCGATTTCACGCACCAATGCATTTAACTGCTGCAAATGTTTGCGGCTTATTCGTTCTACCGAACCGAGAGATAAACCAATACCGTGGCAGCTAATAGGGTAGCGCTGAGCTAAGTTTTGCAGTTGTTGGCGAGCATTCGAATATGGTTGGAAATAATTTTCACTGTGGATCTCAAGCCAGCCAGTTAGATTGGGCTGTTCAGTGAAAAAATCGAGATGTGGATGGCGCAAACCAACGCCGACTTTACAGTGTTGTTCTGTGTGAGGTTGTGCTGGTGGGCATTGCGCAGTGTGCTGTTGTGTGTTGGTCACAATTCACTCTCCAAAACTGATGTGCTGTAAATCTGAAAGGTTGCTAACCCTAAAAAGAGGGTGCGCTGGTTGAGCCGCCGCGCACCTCTTCTAAAGCTAAGTTTTAACCTTCAGTCATGCCGCCAGCCAGTTTGCCGCACAGGCCTTTTGGTAGCACAACAAACGCGTCTTTTTGGTGATCTTCTTTTGCTGTACCAGCGCAAGAACTTGTTTTAGTTGCGCAATCATTTTTGCCTGCTTTAGCCACACCATAGCATTTTTCTTTCTCAGCAGCGAAAGCAGGAGCCGATGTTAACATTGTGCCACCTAGAGCAAGTAGACTAGTAACCGCAGCAGTAACAGCAAGATTAGATTTTTTCATAATAATTTCCTCGAGACTTTGTCCATGTAGTTGAGTTCGCAAGTTAATGATTTGTTAACATTCAACTTGCTTACTAAAGAAGATGGAAAAAGCACGTAAAAACTTTCACACGCTGAATGAAAAAACTGAAATTTATTCTCGATTTTTATTAAAGTGTTTGATTTTAAAGTGATTAAATTTTGATAAATATAGAAATAAAATCATGAAGTGGCGGTTTATCCATAACAATAAATTGCGATAGAAACGAGCATCTTTGCACCATTTGGGGTTATAATCATCGCAATTATGTATAAATAACCAGTAGCTTACTCATGATGGATCCCTCTCTTTTACTCGATGGTTTGAACGATAAACAGCGTGAAGCTGTTGCTGCACCTTTAGAAAACCTATTAGTACTTGCCGGTGCGGGGAGTGGTAAAACACGCGTATTGGTGCACCGCATTGCATGGTTGATGTCGGTTGAACAAGCTTCACCGTTTTCTATCATGTCGGTGACCTTTACCAATAAAGCTGCTGCAGAAATGCGCGGTCGAATTGAAGAGTTAATGATGGGCAGCGCATCTGGCATGTGGAACGGGACATTCCACGGAATTTGTCACCGCATTCTGCGCGCACATTACCTTGATGCTAAGTTGCCAGAAGATTTCCAAATTCTAGATTCAGAAGATCAACAGCGTTTGCTACGACGTTTGATCAAAGCGCAAAACCTCGATGAGAAGCAGTGGCCAGCACGACAAGTTTGCTGGTGGATTAACGGCAAGAAAGATGAAGGGTTACGTCCGCAGCATATCGACGCGTATCGCGATCCAGTTACGCAAACCTACTTGCAACTATATACTGCGTATCAAGACGCGTGTGACCGCGCAGGGTTAGTCGATTTTGCCGAAATATTACTACGCACGCATGAACTGCTACGCGATAAAAAGTATATTCGCGAGCATTATCAGGCTCGCTTTAAACATATTTTGGTGGATGAGTTTCAAGACACCAATAATATCCAATACGCTTGGTTGCGCATGATGGCTGGTCGTGATTGCCACGTGATGATTGTTGGGGATGACGACCAATCTATCTATGGTTGGCGTGGTGCTAAAATTGAGAATATCGAGAAGTTCACGCTAGAATTCCCAAGTGTGAATACGATTCGTCTGGAACAAAACTACCGTTCGACCAAAACCATTTTGGATGCATCTAATGCGCTGATCGCCAACAACACCGATCGTATGGGTAAAGAATTGTGGACTGACGGCATTGAAGGCGAACCTATTTCCGTTTATTCAGCATATAACGACCTTGATGAAGCGCGTTTTACGGTCAATAAAATCAAAGAGTGGCAAGATAAAGGCGGCTCACTTAACGACTGTGCAATGTTGTATCGCAATAACGCCCAATCACGAGTACTTGAAGAAGCATTAATTCAAGCGGGTTTACCGTACCGAATTTATGGCGGCATGCGCTTCTTCGAACGCCAGGAAATCAAAGACGCGCTAAGCTACCTACGTTTGATGGCAAACCGCAATGATGACTCCGCTTTTGAACGTGTGGTGAATACACCGACGCGTGGTCTAGGTGATAAAACGCTAGAAACTATTCGTTTTGCAGCGCGCGATCGCGGCTGCACCATGTGGGATGCAAGCTTAGTTCTACTTGATGAGAAAGTTCTGACTGGCCGCGCAGGCGGTGCGTTGAGCCGCTTTATTGAGCTAGTGAATGCGCTAGAAGATGATAGCGCAGAGATGCCATTGCATACACAGACCGACCATGTGATCAAAACATCGGGCTTATACACCATGTATGAGCAAGAGAAAGGCGAAAAATCAAAGGCGCGCATTGAGAACTTAGAAGAACTTGTGACTGCTACACGTCAGTTTGAAAAGCCAGAAGAAGCGGATGAAATGAGCATGCTGACGGCATTTTTGACGCATGCGGCACTTGAAGCTGGTGATGGCCAAGCCGACGAGTTTGATGATGCGGTACAATTAATGACTCTACACAGTGCTAAAGGGTTGGAATTCCCATTGGTATTTATGGTTGGGGTTGAAGAGGGTATGTTCCCCAGCCAAATGTCGGCCGAAGAAGCCGGGCGTTTGGAAGAAGAGCGCCGCCTTTGCTACGTTGGTATGACGCGAGCCATGCAAAAGTTGTACATCACTTATGCTGAAATTCGCCGTTTGTATGGTCAAGATAAATACCATAAACCCTCGCGTTTTATTCGTGAACTGCCAGAAGCTTGCTTAGATGAAGTTCGCATGAAAGCGCAAGTCAGTCGACCAGCCAGCGCCGGACGCTTTAGTCAAAGCGTGGTTAAAGAGACCTTTAATGAAACGGGTTTTAGCTTGGGTGCACGCGTCAAACACCCTATTTTTGGTGAAGGCACCATTATCAACTTTGAAGGAAGTGGTCCACAAAGCCGTGTTCAAGTGGCTTTTAACGGGGAAGGCATTAAATGGTTAGTAACTGCTTACGCTAAGCTAGAAAGGCTATGATCACAAAGTAATTGATGGTCACTAGTCAATAGCAGAAACGCTTACCATTAGGGCATTGGATCCCTTGAGCATCGGTTATCCATGCTTAAGGGAATGTGTTACATGAAGTAAGGGCCGCAGGTTTGTAAGGCGAGATATTTGCATTTTAGCCCAATAAAGAAAAACCCCGAGGGCAAAAGCCCTGCGGGGTTATAGTCTTACTCGCAGCAATCCAGCTACAAAAGTGCTCCATGCATCAAATCCATGATAGTGTGCTGTATTCCGTCAGCTTATTCCTTACGTCGCCTTCCTAGCGGTGTCCTTTTTTGACCTTCCTGGCCTGCCAACAATCCACGTTAGCGTTCATCACTTGTTCCCTGAGCGGTGTCCTTTACATCATCCTGATGTTCAGTCCTTGCCTCATCCAGAGGTGTCCATTGTCTTTCCTTAGTAGCAACCATCCTAGTTACTATTGTGTCCATTCAATGTCCAATTCGCTTTCCATGCCGACCATTCATCCTGAGTAGTCGTCTCTTCATCCTGAAGATGACCAAATCCTTGGTGCTTTCCTGTTCCGTGTCAGAATCCTTCCGACGAGGTACATATTACCCATCTCTAATTTATCGGCAATGCTAGGAAAACGATTTCGTAATATTTTTTTTTGGCTTACAGCATTAGATCTATTGTAAATCAAATGGTTATAGTATCTTGTGGGGGTTTCTTCTATGGAAAAAGCGATATTTGCTCACTTGTTTGTAAGAGATCTCGCACAAGAAGGAGTGTTGATCACTGCATTAGGCTGCAAAGACCGTGAATGCTTGCAGTACAATAAGCCCGCCAATAGCAGTGAAAATAACCCCACACAGGCCATCAATGTAGGAGCTAAGTGATTGTAAACGCTTTTGTAATCGCTTAGTTGACAGCATCCAAGCAAGGCTGGCAAACCACAGCAATGAAAGCCCCCATAGAACGAGCAGTGCGCTTGCCTTGCCGGATAGCGACATGCCAGCAGGGACTAAACTCGACATCAGGCTGATAAAAAACACCAAAGCTTTGGGATTAAGGATATTAGTCATGAAGCCACGAGAGAAAGCTTGGCGTTTATTGCTCAACAATAATGCAGGGTTTTCGATAATCTCGTTACTTGAAGGACTTTTCCACTGAGAGTATGTGGCTTTTAATGCTCCTATTCCAAGGTAAAGCAGGTAGCTTCCGCCGGCCAACTGTAGAATGGCAAATAGGGTTGGGTGCTGGTGCACTAGGTAACTCACCCCCGTCAAGCTGAGTAGGGAGTGAAATAAAATGCCGCATGACAACCCAAGTGCAATGAATACACCGGTTTGACGGCCATAGCGCGTGGCGTTTTGTACTACTAACGCGACATCAGGCCCTGGGCTCATGAGTGCCACAAAGTGGACACTGGCAAGGGTAATTAAAATACTGGTTTCGTTCATGCAATGTTATTATTTAGTGTTTTATGGGGTCGTGGTTATTTTAGGTGCGAGCTTGCGCTTATAGGTCAAACCATCAAAGCTGAATAATACTAATGCACCCCAAATAAAGCCAAAAGTGATCGCTTTGTCACTAGTAAAGGCTTCTCCATAAACCAAAACGGCGAGTAAAAGCATCAAACTTGGGCCAATATATTGGAAAAACCCCAGTGTAGATAGTTTTAAGCGAGTTGCTGCACCTGTAAAACACAATAGTGGCAGAGTAGTGATAACCCCAGCCGCAACCAGCAAAATGTTAAGACTTATGGGGTTAGTAGCCATGTTTGAGGTGGCTGAATCGGCAATAAATAGCAAATAAATAGCTGCCGCAGGCAGCATCACTAAGGTTTCAATGAACAAACCAGTTTGTGCATCCAGTGCTACCTTTTTACGCAACAATCCATAAAAACCAAAGGTGGTGGCTAATGCGATGGCCACAATGGGCACTGAACCAAAAACCACCAGTTGAATGGTTACTCCAATCGCAGCCAGTGCAACGGCGACCCATTGTAGTTTACGCAGTCGCTCGCCAAGAAATAGCATCCCAAGCACCACATTGAGTAGTGGATTGATATAGTAGCCTAAGCTAGCATCCAGCATATGGTTGGCATTAACCGCCCAAATAAAAATAAGCCAGTTGCTGCCGACCAAAAGTGAGGTCGAGACTAAGTAGATCATTTTGCTTTTGTTGGTCATTACATCACGCACGCTGCGCCAGTTGCGGCCCAAATGCAATAATGCTGCGAGCAGGAAAAATGACCAGACGACACGGTGACTGAGGATCTCTAACGCGGAAACAGCACCGATCGCTTTAAAATAAATGGGAGCAATGCCCCACATGGTATAAGCACCGATGGCTAATAGAACACCCTGTCGTGAGCGTTGCTGTTCTTCTTCTGGAGTCATTTACTATCTTTCTCTGAGGGGTTGACCGCTGTGCAGCGAAACGATTCGACAGTATATACCTATCCGAGTTTTAGTGGCATCTTTGTTAATAAGCTAAAGAGGTTAGCCAGCACAGTTGGTGAGAAAGCATGACAACACCGATCAATTATATAGCACACACATTTTGCGGTTTTATTCACCATCGAACACCACTACAATAAGACGCTTTGCGGCTTGAGCTTAAACAAGCTTGGCTGCCGTTGCTTATCATTACCACCTTGGAAACTTCATGACCGCCACTTTAATTGCTCAACAAGCCGATCCCGCGCCTGATAGCTCAAGCAGTATTTTACAGACTGTCTTTGGTTATCAGACTTTTCGCGTTGGCCAGCAAGAGGTCATTGAGGCGGCATTAGCCGGGCAAGATAGTTTAGTAATTATGCCGACTGGTGGTGGTAAATCACTCTGCTATCAGATCCCCGCTTTAGTGAAAGATGGCATTACGTTGGTCATTTCGCCACTAATTTCTCTGATGAAAGACCAAGTGGATCAACTAAAAGCCAACGGTGTAGCAGCTGAATGTGTCAATTCAACCATGTCGCGAGAGGCGTTGATCTCGGTTTATAACCGGATGAATTCAGGGCAGCTAAAGCTGATTTATGTCTCGCCAGAACGTGTGTTGATGCGTGATTTTATCGAACGTTTACACAGCTTACCGTTAGCCATGATTGCGGTTGATGAAGCGCACTGTATTTCACAGTGGGGGCATGATTTTCGTCCTGAATATGCCGCCCTTGGCCAATTAAAACAGCAATTTTCTCATGTGCCATTTATGGCTTTAACCGCCACCGCTGATGACGCCACTCGTAGCGACATTTTACATCGTCTACAACTGCAAGAGCCTCATATTTATTTGGGCAGTTTTGATCGCCCGAATATTCGCTATACCTTGGTTGAAAAACATAAGCCGGTTTCGCAAATCATCCGTTATCTCGATACTCAAAAAGGTCATTGCGGCATCATTTATTGTGGTAGCCGTAAAAAAGTTGAAATGTTGACTGAAAAACTGTGTAACAACCATATTCGCGCGGCCAGTTACCATGCAGGGATGGATGCGGATGAGCGCGCTTATGTACAAGAAGCTTTTCAACGTGATGATATTCAAATCGTGGTGGCAACGGTGGCGTTTGGTATGGGGATCAATAAACCCAATGTACGCTTTGTTGCCCATTTTGATATCCCACGCAACATTGAATCGTATTACCAAGAAACAGGGCGAGCAGGGCGTGATGGTTTACCGGCTGAAGCGATGATGCTTTACGACCCAGCCGACATTAGCTGGCTTCGTCGTATGTTAGATGAAAAACCAGAAGGGCCGCAAAAACAGGTCGAAAGCCATAAACTGGGGGCAATGAATGCGTTTGCTGAAGCACAAACCTGTCGCCGCCAAGTTCTGCTGAATTATTTTGGTGAGTACCGTGAGAAGCCTTGTGGTAACTGCGATATTTGCTTAGATCCACCCAAACATTTCGATGCCACGCAAGAGGCACAAAAAGCGTTATCGTGTGTTTATCGTGTCAATCAAGGGTTTGGTATTGGCTATGTGGTGGAAGTGATGCGCGGTATGCAAAATATCCGCATTCGTGAAAATGGCCACGATAAGCTCACCACTTATGGCATCGGTCGAGATCACAGCCACGACTACTGGGTCAGTATTTTTCGTCAGTTGATCCACAAAGGATTGTTGCAACAAAACATTACCCGCAACTCGACCTTGCAGCTTACTGAAGAAGCGCGGCCATTATTGCGCGGTGAAATGTCGTTAGAGCTTGCTATTCCAAGGCTTGATACCGCTGCTCGTGCTGCGAAATCAGATAAATTGTCCAATAAGAATTACGATAAAGCCTTATTTGCTAAGTTGCGAAAGTTGCGTAAGTCGATCGCCGATGACGATGGTCTGCCTCCTTACGTGGTGTTTAGTGATGCCACCTTGATCGATATGGCAGAAATCTTACCAACTTCTTACGGTGAAATGTTGGCGGTTAATGGGGTGGGGCAACGCAAACTTGAAAAATATGCCGACCCATTTTTAGACTTAATTCAGGAGCATTTAACCCACCATGGCTGAGTTTGGTTTAGCGCATTATCTGCAAGAGGAAGGGCGACTAATCCTGAGTGCCCCACGTTTTGATTTTGATACTTTTCCTCAATTTGGGGAGCGTTTGGTTGATTTGCTTTCGGCAAGCGTCATTGAAAAACAGTGGGACGCTGACATTCATTCATGGTTGATTGACTTTGAAGGTTGTCAGCTATTTCTGAAAGCAGAACATTACAGCGAATGTATGTGGTTAGAAGCACTGTCGATAAAAGAGAGCCAACAAGAGATGGATTTCTTGGCGCAGCTTTTTGCTCGTGGTTGTTAGTCGCTTAAGCCAACTTTTATTCTGTTCTATTTTGTCATCACCTAATACGCTATTGAAGAAAGCAAACCCCGCCCCGTTAGAAAATCTGCCGAATATCCGATGAAATATCATCAATCAACTGCCGAGCAGATTCATCTCTTTGTTGAACTAGAGTGATAAATATCAGGTCAGTGAGGACGTTCTGAGCGGTACGCGAAGCGATAGAAGAGCTGCGATGTTGGCTTTCGTCTGCGATGGTATCAAAGGAGAGATCCGCCAGCTCGCGTAATCGATTTTTTGTCGGTGAAGTGAGAGCAATGACCTTTGCACCCTGCTCTTTAGCCGATTCTGCTGCCACCAAAATCTCTTTCCTATCCCCAGAAAATGAAATCACAATTTGGATATCTTGCGCCGAAAGAGTACGTGCAGTAGCGATTTGAACGTGGCTGTCTTGTTCGGTTAATGCGGTGATGCCTAACTTTAATAGCTTGAAAGCTAAATCTTTTGCGGTAAGGGCTGATCCACCAATTCCCACTATTTGTACTCGGTTTGCAAGGTTTATCCATTGAATGGCTTGGTTAAAGTGGCTAAATGAAAGTGCATTGGTGGTGTGGAACATTGCGTCAGTTTTGGCCTGCACTAGTTTTTGTGCGATAACGGCGATGGGGTCATCGACCAAAATATTACTGTGCAAAGGGGTGCTATGCATCGCTTGTTTGCGGCCGAGTTCTTCGGCCAGTGCCAACTTGAATTCGCTATATCCCTTAAAACCAATTTTTTGAGTGAATTTTACAATACTAGATTGGCTCACTTGGGCGTGGTCAGCCAGGGTTTGGCTAGTCGCCGTGGCGGCTTTTTCTGGATAGGCGATGATCCAATCCGCAATTTTTAACCCACTACTAGAGAGTTGCGTACGGCGACTCATTAGCTTGTTCATCACAGACATCATTCTAGCCTCATTTTTTTGAATAAATTATTCCTATATAGAAATAATTTTCATGTATCTATCTTTATGTATTTGAAGTTGATTTGTTATTTTTATCATATAAGGGTGGTTCATTATTCCATTCACGCACTGCTTAAAGAATAACCTTTATTGTGATTTTTGTCACTTAATTGGAATATTTTATTCCATAGAATCACCTCAGTTCCGAATCCCTACAGAGAAAGATTTGATGAAAATTGATTTAACCCAGTTGATCACGGAAGGCCGCAATTCAGCCAGTGCTGATATCGACATCCTTCCAACACTCGAAATGCTACAAGTTATCAATCGTGAAGATCAAAAAGTCGCGTTCGCTGTAGAGAAAACGTTACCTCAAGTTGCGCAAGCTGTGGATGCAATTGTATTAGCATTCCAAACGGGAGGACGCTTGATTTATATGGGCGCTGGTACTTCTGGTCGTCTTGGTATTTTAGATGCCAGCGAATGTCCGCCGACGTATGGTTTTCACCCAGATTTGGTAGTGGGTTTAATTGCAGGTGGCCATCAGGCGATTCTCAAGGCAGTTGAAAACGCAGAAGACAATACAGAATTGGGGCAGGATGACCTGAAACATCTCCAGTTAACGGATAAAGACGTAGTGGTCGGTATTGCGGCAAGTGGGCGTACACCTTACGTGTTAGGTGGTATGGCTTACGCTAGGTCAATAGGGGCTACGGTGGTGGCTATTGCGTGTAACCCACAATGTGCGATGCAACAACAAGCTGACATTGCGATTATTCCCGTGGTGGGGGCTGAAGTTATTACTGGTTCTTCGCGTATGAAAGCGGGCACTGCGCAAAAACTGATCCTCAACATGCTGACTAGTGGTGCGATGATCCGCTCTGGCAAAGTATTTGGTAATTTGATGGTTGACGTTGAAGCCACCAATGCCAAGTTAATTCAGCGTCAAAACAACATTGTTGTTGAAGCAACTGGCTGTAGTAGCAATCAAGCAGAACAGGCGCTCAATGCTTGCCAGCGTCATTGCAAAACCGCCATTTTAATGATTCTTGCCGATATGAATGCCGAGCAAGCGACACAAAAACTTGCTAAGCATAATGGATTTATTCGCGCGGCGCTTAACGACCAATAAAATAATAGACTGGATTTATTCAAAGGATGTCCCAATGGCAAAAATAACTTCAAGCATGATCGTGAAACTACTGAGTGCAGTGGGTGGTAGCGATAACATTAGCAAGTGTGGCAATTGTATGACGCGCTTACGTTTAACATTGAACAATAATGCCTTGGCTGATCAAGCGACCATAAAAGCGATTCCCGGTGTAATGGGAGTGGTGGAAAGTGATCAACAGCTACAAGTTATTTTAGGCCCTGGCAAAGCGCAAACTGCAGCGGAAATGATGAATGAGATGCTCGCTAATGGTGAAACAGTAGCGGCAGAGGTTGATATTGAAAACCAAGATTTATCGACCATCGCTTCTGAACAAAAAAAGCAGATGAAGAGTAAACAGACCAGTGGGGTTCAACGTTTTCTGAGTAAATTTGCAACCATTTTTACCCCTCTGATCCCCGGTTTTATTGCTGCCGGTTTATTGCTTGGTTTTGCCACTTTGCTTGAGCAGATGTTTGTGATTGACCAATCGCCAAGTCAATTTATGCTTGATTTGATCGCTTATATGAAGGTGTTTGGTAAAGGGTTATTTGCTTTCTTGAGCATCTTGATTGGTTATAACGCGCAGCAAGCGTTTGGTGGTTCGGGGGTTAATGGTGCGATTTTAGCTTCTCTATTTGTGCTTGGTTATAATCCTGAAGCCACAACCGGTATCTATTCCGGTATGAATGAGTTCTTTGGTGTCACCATCGACCCGCGTGGTAACATCATCGGTGTTTTATTGGCATCGATTCTGGGCGCTCAGGTAGAGCGAAAAATACGCCAATACATGCCAGACGACCTAGATATGATTTTAACTTCAGTGGTGACTTTGCTCATCATGGGTATGGTAACTTTCTTGGTGATAATGCCACTTGGTGGCGAACTCTTTAAAGGTATGTCCTGGCTGTTTCTGAACCTGAATGATAACCCGTTTGGTGCAGCATTGTTATCGGGTCTATTCTTGATTTCGGTAGTGTTTGGTATCCACCAAGGCTTTGTACCGGTTTATTTTGCGTTGATGGATGTGCAAGGTTTTAACTCACTTTTTCCTATTCTGGCGATGGCTGGTGGTGGTCAAGTGGGTGCCTCATTAGCGCTTTACTTTAAAGCGAAAAAAGATGCGCTGCTGCGCACTCAGGTAAAAGGAGCCATCATCCCTGGTATTTTGGGTATCGGTGAGCCGCTAATTTATGGTGTGACTTTGCCGCGAGTGAAACCCTTTGTGACAGCCTGTATTGGCGGTGCTGCAGGTGGTTTTTTCATCGGTTTAGTCTCTTACCTTGGTTTACCAGTTGGGTTGAATACGGTGTTTGGCCCATCGGGTATTGTCGCTATTCCATTGATGACATCTGGGCAAGGCATTTTTGCAGGGATGTTGGTGTTTGTAGGAGGGCTTTTGATTTCATACGTTGTTGGCTTTCTCACTACTTACTTCTTTGGTTGTAAAGATGTTGATTTAAGCTGATTCACCCAACCCCTATAGGTGTGAAGTGGCCGCACCTTTAGTTAATACGAATCGTAGTAAATAACTGTTCATCCTAGCTGGTTAAAATGATAGATAACTGCGTTAGAATTTTTGATTGTAGAATAACTACTTATCGAAAAATCCTGCCTTGTTCTCAAGCCTTTTTCCCGCGCTACTCCGGATCACGTATTTACTGTGATTGGTATAACCTTGATGATTCATCGATAAAGGTTAGCTAAAGGTGCTTTTTTATGGTCGTGACTCCAACATGGAGTACTTGCCTTAAAAGTTGGTTACAACACCGTGCTACGCACTTAAAAAAACTCTCGCCAAGGCAAGTGACCTCTATCCCCTTTGATAAAGCAAACATCTCTCTAATCTATGAAGTTGATGAGCAATGGTCATTCGTAGGTAAAAAGAAAAATCGCTGCTAGCTTTGGTATGCTTGGGAGCCTCGCTATAAGCGCATCATTGCTCACTTTGCTCAAGCCGTTTGATATCAGCTTCTTTTTTACCGATGACTTCAGCGTTCACACAAAAGAATTACCAAGGGAGATGCACGATAAGGTGATCGGAACATTCATTGAACGAGAATTCTATCTTTGAATCAACCGATTGGAGTCACGACCATAGATTCATTATGCAGGGCAGTGCTTTTCAAGCATGTTGATCTTAGTTTTATTTGTGTGGGTGGGTATAATCATGTAACAGCAAACATAACTAGCTTAGAACCACTAATGATGAAACCAGGTCGAAACGACGCTTGTCCTTGTGGCAGCGGTAAAAAATACAAACGTTGTTGCATGAACCGAGTGTCAAAGCTGCATGCTGAACTCTTTGATGATGTTGAGCAAATGGTTGCGATGAATCCTAATTTATCGCTCGATGAACTCAATGTAGTGATGCAACACAAAGTTCAGGAGCGTAATAACTGCTCACACTCTGATTTTTGTGGTTTATCATCTACGCAAATGGCCAATTGGCTCTATGCGCCTTTTGATCAATTACAATGGGTGACAATATCCACGCCAGATGATCTCTCATCTAGCCCTGTGATGCGATATTTGGCGCTGATTTTAGACGAAGCTATGCAAAACGAGGGATCGTTTAAGGCCACGAATAAAGGTAACTTACCAGCCAAGTTAGTCAAACTGGCCAGTGACTTATTGCCGCAATTCGCTGTTTCTCAATTTGAGCGTGATATTAGCATCAGTGATTTTGCTGGTAGCAATGAAGATAAATTTAATGCCCTACACTATGCTCGTATTTTAGCTGAAATTGCAGGCATCATTTATCGTCGCAGTGGCCGTTATCATGTGAAAAAAGCCGCCCAGAAGCAGTATCAGGTCCATGGTCTTCAAGTCTTTTTTAAACCCATGCTAGAAGCCACGATAACTCAATACAATTGGGGCTATTTTGACGGTTTTGATCATGAAGTGAATTTACAAACTTTCTGGCTGTTTATGTTGTGGCGTTTACAAGGCCATGGAAATGTTGGTCAGTTGATTGATGAGATGGAAACCGCATTTCCTGATTTGTTGCGTGAATTTCCATCGGATGGCTATTTTTCACCAAAACAGAATTTAAGTCTCTTGATTGAGTCGCGCTTTATTGATCGTTTTTTACAGTTTTGGGGATTTGTCACTATTGATCCAAGACGCTACGTTAATGGTGAACCGGTCGCTAGAAAAGTACAGATCCAACCTTTGTTGACCCAAACGTTCCAATTCACCATTGCACCATAAAAAACTCACCATGAGCGAATCTCAATACTATCGATTTGAGCATCTGGATGAGTATTGCATATACACTAAACACAGCAACGCCCTTAATTATAAGGGCGTTAAAGATTAATGATGAATGCCTAGAAAACTATTCAATATTCGGGATTTGTTCGTCGAGTAACGATACTTATCATTTAAAAATCAGATACTTAATGGTTTTGTATTGTCTGATTTAGGATTTTACTACCCAATATACTACCCAGTTGGTTTAAGTCGCTATGTTTCTTACGTTGACTGTTAAATTGCATCCAGAACTGATCCACTTCACCCCCTGATTTGCACCGAAAACTGATCCACATCATCTAACCTAAATCCTGCTGAGTCTTAGCAGGAGAATGTGGAGTGATTGACGTGTCATTATTAAGTGTTATTCGTCGCTGGCATTTCCGCGAAGGAATGTCGCAAAGAGAAATAGCCAGACGTACTGGACTATCCCGAAATACAGTTAAACGTTATTTGAAAGATCAAACTATCAAACCTGTTTATCCAAAGCGGCATTCATTGAGTAAACTAGACGAGTTTGAAGAATTACTGACTTCTTGGCTAAAACGAGAAATGAAGCGACCGAGGAAGCAGCGCAAAACGGTCAAAAACCTTTTTCAAGACCTCGTTCCACTAGGCTATAGCGGCTCGTATGACAGGGTCGCATCATTCGCACGCAAATGGCGCGAAGAACAAAAACTCGATGCCTCTAAACGAACGTATATGCCCCTAGAGTTTGCTCCAGGTGAAGCCTTTCAGTTTGATTGGGGCGAAAATTGGGCCTATATCAATGGCCATAAAACCAAGCTTCAAGTCGCTCACTTCAAACTCAGTCACAGCCGTGCATTTTTCCTTCGTGCCTATTATTCTCAAAGTCATGAAATGTTGTTTGATGCCCATAACCACGCCTTCCGCGTGTTCCAAGGCGTTCCCGAGCGGGGTATCTACGATAATATGAAAACCGCGGTTGATGTGGTGAGAAAAGGTAAAGATCGAGTGGTGAATCATCGTTTTCTAACAATGGTCAGTCACTACCTGTTTGAAGCCGACTTCTGCAACCCTGCAGCAGGTTGGGAAAAAGGCCAAATCGAGAAAAACGTACGTGATGCGCGCTCCATCATCTGGCAACGTGCTCCTCGAGTGAAAACCTTAGATGAGCTTAATGAATGGCTAGAGGTTCAGTGTTTGCTCGACTGGCAGTCGCGCAAACACCCTCAATATCGTGATATGAGCATAGAACAAGTGTGGCTGAGTGAGCGCTCTCACTTAATGAAAGTCACGGCACCATTTGATGGCTTTACCGAGCAAAGCAAGCGAGTCTCTTCTATCTGTTTGGTGAACTTCGACCGAAATAAATACTCCGTGCCTGCAAGTTACGCAAACCGACGAGTGAGTCTGCGCGCCTACCCCGATAGTATTGTCTTGGTGGCAGAAGGTCAGCCAATCGCAGAGCACCAACGAGTCTTTAACCCCAAACATGAGCCGCCACACATTGTTTATAACTGGCGACATTACTTGTTGGTTGCACAACGTAAACCAGGCTCTCTACGTAATGGCGCACCGTTTTACTTGCTCCCTGAGAGCTTTAAACACCTGCAATCGATATTATTACAGCGTCTTGGCGGCGATAAGGAGATGGTCGAAGTCTTGTCACTGGTTCTTCACCACGATGAAAAACTGGTAGAGCAAGCCATCAACATGGCTCTGAAAGCAGGCACACCATCGAAACAACACGTCATAAACTGTTTAAGCCGCTTACTCAATCCTACCCCAACCGTATCAGTCCCCGTCTCTCAAGGGCTGCGATTAGTTACCGAGCCAACCAGTGATACGTCACGATATGACGAATTAAGAGGGAAACGTCATGCACAATGAAGCACTATTAAGCACATTAAAGGCACTCAAGCTTCACGGTATGGTCAGCAGTATCGTTGAGCTTGCCTCTCAAAATTCTCCTGCTTATCAACAAGCCCAGCCCATCCTTGAAACCTTGCTAAAAGCAGAAGTGGCAGACCGAGAAGTGCGCAGTATCGCTTATCAGATGAAAGCGGCAAAGTTCCCTGTTTATCGCGATTTATATGGCTTTGACTTTAGTGAGAGTACGATCGATGAGTATCTGATACGAGGTCTGCATCGCTGTGAGTTTATCAAAGATAGCCAAAATATTGTGCTCGTGGGTGGGCCTGGCACAGGGAAAACACACTTAGCGACTGCGTTGGGCGTGCAAGCTATACAGCACCACCAACTGCGGGTCAGGTTCCTATCGACCATAGAACTCGTCAACACACTTGAACTGGAGAAGCAAGCGGGCCACGTGGGTCGTCTTGCGAATAGATTAGTGAGCTGCGACTTAGTCATACTGGACGAGCTAGGGTATGTCCCTTTTAGCCAAGCGGGTGGCGCATTGCTGTTCCATTTACTCAGTAAACTCTACGAGCGCACCAGCATCGTCATTACTACTAATCTCAACTTCACGGAATGGTCGAAAGTGTTTGGTGACGCAAAGATGACAACGGCATTGCTGGATAGGCTGACTCATCACTGTCACATCATTGAAACAGGTAACGACAGCTATCGTTTTAAGGAATCAAAAAAGAAGTCTAAGGAGAAAACCAAGTAGAAACTAACGTGAAAATGTAGTCTAGAATAGACTTACTTAGGTGGATCACTTTTCAATGCAAATGGTTGATCAGATTTAAGTGCAAATTAACATGTAAAAATCCGATAGACATTGTTTATCGGATTTTTTTATGCACGTTTCTCAAGCCCTCGATATCATCAACAGTTATAAACCAAATCACGTTGAGACACTCTCAGACCTCCTGCCCATTGAACTCA
>NZ_CAWPQZ010000033.1:0-44804 GCF_963889785.1 Vibrio sp. S12_S33
CATAAAATTCAATGTCTTGCCAGCCTTCGCACCCAGATGCGATAGCGCTAATAACAAGGAACATAACGTCAATAAGGTCATGTTTTTGATTAATGTCAGAACGGGTATCTTCAACGACTGACAAATGCTCAATTAAGTTCAAAATGGGCACATAGCAAAGGGTTTGAGGTTATTAGATCACATCTGTTAACAAAGTGCGATCCCGCCCTGGTATTGAGTGAAGAGCATTTCTTTAACTCACGAGTTATTAAAGACTTTGCCGCTTTCAAAGCAGAATCAGATGTCATTGTGTCTAACCGAATGAGTAAAGACTTAGAAGATGTAGCGCATAAAGTGTATACTCGCGATCTCTTTGGAAGTGATTAGCATTAAAACCAAAACTTAACTATGAAAAACGACAGAGATGATTTTGGTCCAAAGGCATAAAACACCACTTTAAGTAGTGTAATGGTACGGTTAACTTGGGACTGATATTCAGTAACATATTGAACTTGCGGCACTGTGAGTTTTGAAATGTTATACTTCCATGCAGCTAACATTTATTCAGGACAAATCTATGATCATCGTAACTGGCGGCGCTGGCATGATTGGCAGCAACATCATCAAAGCACTTAATGAAAAAGGCATTAGCGACATTCTTGTTGTCGACAACCTTAAAAATGGTCGTAAGTTTCAAAACTTGGTCGACCTTGATATTGCTGACTATATGGACCGTGATGACTTTCTTGCTCAGGTTATGGCTGGTGATGATTTCGGCCCTATTGAAGCGGTATTCCATGAAGGTGCTTGCTCTGCGACCACAGAGTGGGATGGTAAATACATCATGCTCAATAACTATGAATACTCTAAAGAGTTGCTTCATTACTGCTTAGAGCGTGAGATCCCATTTTTATATGCCTCTTCAGCTGCGACCTACGGTGATACCGACACCTTCGTCGAGGAAAAACAATACGAAGGTGCATTAAACGTTTACGGTTATTCAAAACAGCAGTTTGATAACTATGTACGCCGCGTTTGGCAAGATGCGCAGCAACATGGTGAGAAGCTTTCTCAAGTCACTGGTTTTCGTTATTTCAATGTTTATGGTCCGCGCGAACAGCATAAAGGCTCTATGGCTTCTGTTGCTTTCCACCTTAACAACCAAATGAATGCAGGGGAAAACCCTAAACTGTTTGCAGGCAGCGAAACCTTCCAACGTGATTTTGTTTACGTTGGTGACGTTGCTGCGGTGAACTTATGGTTTATGGACAGTGGCGTATCCGGTATTTATAACTTAGGGACGGGTAATGCTGAATCTTTCCAGGAAGTGGCAAAAGCCGTAATCAAATACCATGGCACAGGTGAAGTGGAAACCATTCCATTCCCTGAACACTTAAAAGGCGCATATCAAGAATTTACTCAAGCCGACTTGAGTAAGCTCAGAAGCGCTGGTTGTGATCACCAATTTAAAACCGTAGCGGAAGGTGTGGCTGAATATATGAGCATTATTAACGCTTAGTGATTTTAAGAGGGAGAAATTAACGTTATATTTCTCCCTCTTTACCAAATGTCACTTTTCCAGAGGAAAGGCTGCGGGACATTTTTAGAGTTCACCAAGCTATAAAGAGAATGTATGAATATTTTGATGGCCTTGTCCCAGTTGGAAGTCACAGGGGCTGAAGTGTATGCAACAACTGTTGGCGATGAACTAACCAATAGAGGACATCGTGTATTCTACGTTTCAGACACCCTAACCAAGCCACATCAAGGGCTATTCTACAAACTCCGTTTTAATAAACGTAGTATTCCTCGCCGTTTTTGGCACGTTGGCTATCTTATTTATCTGATACAAAAGCATAACATCCAGTTAGTGCATGCTCACTCAAGAGCATCGAGTTGGAGTTGTCATATTGCGTGTAAAATCACCGGAACACCTATGGTTACGACAGTACATGGTCGTCAACCAGTGCACGCATCTCGCAAGAAATTTCATGCAATGGGCGACAAAGCCCTACCGGTTTGTGAAGCCATTGAACAACAACTCATTACTGAATTGGATGTTCCACAAAGTTCGCTAATCGTTAGTCGAAATGGTATTGAAACTCAAGAGTTCGCTTGGCAAAACGCTCCTCAAAATAGCAAACCTGTTATCAGTATTATTGGTAGGTTAACCGGCCCCAAAGGGGAGCTTTGCTATCGGTTGCTCGATGAATGTTTAGACTCAGCGAAATACCATATTCAGGTCATATCAGGCTCTAAAATTGAAGCGCGTTTTGATAAGTTTACTTCTGACGTTCATTTTCTTGGTTATTCACAAGATGTTGTCTCAGTACTGGCCCAGTCAGACTTAATCATAGGTGCGGGTAGGGTTGCAATGGAATCTTTGCTGTGTGGAAGACCCACACTAGCGATTGGCGAAGCGATTTCAATTGGCATTGTTGATGAACACAACTTAGCCCACGCGATGGCAACGAACTTTGGTGATATCGGCCCAAATATTCTCGATATCGATTTTAGCTCTATTGCTCAAGAGGTAGAAAAAGGTCTGAATCAGTCATCGTGTGACCCTGTGGTAACAGAAGCTATTCGTGATAACTACGACCTCGAAAATATCGTCTCTCAAGTTGAATCAATTTATCAAGATGTGGTTATCAGCAAACTGCAAAAAGAGATGCCAATCTTGATGTATCACCGCTTTATCGACAACGAATCGAAAAAAGGAACGCGCGGTCCATACATCGATATTAAGTTGTTTGAAAAGCATCTTCAGTTGCTAAAACTCTTGGGCTTTGAGAGCCTTACTTTTGAAGATTTCGCAAATAAAGGGACTATCGAAAGACTAAGCCCAAATAAGCGTTACTTTATGCTTACGGTGGATGATGGCTTCGTCGACAACTATGAACTGATGTTACCTCTTTTGAAAAAGTATGGTTTCAAAGCAGTTATCTATGTCGTTACTGGCGAAACTTATAACCGCTGGGATGTTGAGGCAAGCGAGAACCCAGATAAACTCTTCCCGCTAATGAATAGTGAGCAGATTAAAGCAATGGCTGAGTCTGGCTTCATAGAAATCGGTGGACATACTCTATCTCACCCATTCCTAAGTAAGCTGTCGTACAAAGAACAAAAGCATGAAATTGAACAGAATAAGCTGGAATTAGAATCTATCACTGGCAAACCGTTAACTTCATTTGCTTATCCGTATGGTGATCTAGACGAAAACTCAAAGGAAATAGCTAGAGAGCTCGAGTTTGATTTTGCAGTTGCAACTAATAGCGGCCCTCTTGCTTTTCATCAGGACTTATACCAAATACGTCGTATTGCGATTTTTCCCAGAACTAGCACTTTTGGTCTTTGGCGAAAAATACGAGGTGGATACTTATTTAAAAAGTATCCATGTTTAACAAAAGAATTATAGGAAATATAAATGAAATTTCTTTTTGTTGGTGCTGGCTTTTCATGCGCAGTTATTGCAAGAAAATTTGCTGAAACAGGGCATCAAGTCGACGTAATTGACTCTCGAGATCATGTGGCGGGAAACTGTTATACCGAAAGAGATGTTGCCACTGACATCCTAGTTCACACATACGGCCCTCATATATTCCATACCGATGACCAAGAAATCTGGGATTACATTAACCAATGGGATGAATTTAAGCCGTATATAAATAGAGTTAAAACTACTAGTCAGGGGCAGGTGTTCTCTCTTCCCGTAAACCTGCATACTATAAACCAAATGTTTAATAAAACATTTAATCCTCAACAAGCGAAAGAGTTCGTGCTAAGTCTATCCGACAAATCTATTGCACAACCACAAAACTTTGAAGAACAGGCATTAAAGTTACTTGGAAAGGAGCTCTATCAAGCTTTCTTCGAAGGCTATACGAGAAAGCAATGGGGTTGTTCACCTACAAAGCTACCTGCGAGTATACTGAAGCGCTTGCCTATCAGATTTAACTATGATGACAATTACTTCAATCATAGGTTTCAAGGCATGCCTAATAATGGATACACTTACATCATTGAGCAAATCCTAAACCATCAAAATATTCAGGTTCAATTGAACCAAGCGTTTGATTCAAATATGGAAACTCATTACGATCATATTTTTTACTCTGGACCTATAGATAACTATTTTGACAATGAATTTGGCCGTTTAAACTATAGAACTTTAGACTTCCATAAAGAAACTCACCAAGGAGATTATCAAGGTTGTGCTGTAATGAACTATGGGGATGAGGATGTTCCTTATACCAGAATTACGGAACATAAACACTTCTCTCCCTGGGAGCAACATGAGAAAACAGTTATATATAAAGAGTATAGTCGTTCTTGTAAAGAGAATGACATTCCATATTACCCAGTTAGATTTAGTGAGGGAGAAGAAATTAGTAAGCTTCAACAATATATTAATCTAGCTGAGAATCAGGACAAAGTGACATTTATCGGGCGTCTGGGGACTTTCCGATATTTAGATATGGACATCACAATCAGAGAGGCTCTTGATTGTGCAAGCGAATCACTAACCTTACTAAAAAACAACCAGCCAATCCCTGCTTTTTTTGTTAAACCTATAAACTAGGAAGTAACGTGTGAACAAAATTGTCCATTACAGCAAATTAATTAGACCTGGTGGAGGCCCTGCTGGTTACCTCTACAACCTTGAAGTCGCCTGCTTCGACTCACAAAGAGTAGAAGTTAGATATGAGGAAAGATTAGATAGTAGAGCAAAGCCATCTAACTCCAAAACACGTAAGAACAATACTCTTAAAGATTTGCGACGCGCTTTTAGTGACTTTAAAAGGATTTTCAAAGGAAAGTCATTTCCAACACTAAAAGACGTCGAGGGTTCAGTAATTATCTTTCATGGTGTAGGGGAGGCCCTTCTATTCTTAAACCACAAAGATAACTTAAACAGTAATAACAAGTACTATTTAATGATGCATAGTCCAGTACCACCGCACATTGAGTTAGCTAGTGATACTGGCAATGGCATTGTCAAAAAATTAAGAATCTACTTACTTAGAAAAATTGAATCGAGATGTTTGCGAAAGATCGACTGCTTAGTCGTCCCTAACATTAATGCTATTGATAACTACTATAGCGACCAACCCAAACTTAGAGCACTACTCGAAAGTAAAGATTATAAAGAAATACCTACGGGTATTGAAGCTATAGATACTACAAATTTCCCTTCTAGAAACACAGTTTTATCTAGTATAAATGTTAATCCTGATAATATCGTTGTAGGTTACTTTGGGCGATTTATCTTAGATAAAGGATTTGATAATTTCAAGACAATTGTTGAAGGCACCAGCATAAAAGATATTACCTTCATATCTGCTGGAGAAGGTGACTTACCTTCACCTAAAAACCAAAACTATATTAACCTAGGTTGGCGCTCTGATGCACTAGAACTTATCAACGCAGTTGATTATGTATTGGTGCCTAACAACGTAGCTTATTTCGATCTTATTATCCTCGAAGCAATTTCTATGGGGAAACGAGTAATAACCACTTACGTTGGTGGAAGTAAAAAACTCAAAAAAGGAGCGGTTAATTATTTGTACCTAGACAAGAATTTACCATTACAATTTGACAACATATTGAATGATAATAACTGGCCAAAAGACGAAGAAATAAAAAACATTCACAAGAAATATTATTCATCCAAATCATTCAAAAATAGTTTTGAACAACTAATCTAGCATTCTATTTTCGAGGCCCGAACTCTTTCGGGCTTTCGTTTACAATCAACATTACGAAATAACCAACCAAAAGGAGGTAAAAATAAGTTGTCGCGCTATAAATCGTAAACTGCGACTCTAACTGGGCAGACACTAAGGTAAAGACTGTCAATAAGGGAAATATACATTTGATAAGGCCTAGTTCCGAACGCCCCCCTAATAAAAATAGTAGGCACCAAACTAGTTTAAACATAAATGCTAGCAAGCCACCTTTTACCAACGCTTGAATAAATACATTGTGGTAGTTAGGGCGCTCTTGATTTAATATAGAGAATGCTTCCCTATCCATATCACCATTTTGATGAGAAATTTTAATTTTCCCCAATTCTTCTTTAGCGTTCACCCCAAAAAAAGGTGATATTTTAAATATATCTAAACCATTCCGCCACATATCAACACGAATACCAAAAGAAGTATTATAACCTCCCTCCATTATCCCATTATATTCAGTTACTGCATAACTAACCCGCTTATCAATTGGATCGATATCTTTTATAAAATAAAACATTACAACAATAAAAGGCAAAACAAACATTAAAACCATCCACTTTCTACAAAGTAAAATCCTGATTAGTTGTACCAATAGAACAATCGTTAGTGCTAACCATGCAGTTCTAGTTTGTGATAAAACTATTACTGTAAAAAGTGATGCTGTTATCATTAAAAACACCAATCCTTGTCGATATTTTTTTTTAGAAAACCCATCAAAGACAATTCCTGAAGTAACTATCAACGTCATTCCCACGACGTAGGCATAAGGCCCAGAATTGACGACAAATCCAACTCTAGAGATATGCATGCCAAAAAAGTGATACCAAGCCACTGAAAAAACAATCACTGAAGAAATGGCAATTAAATTTAGAAAATTTTTCTTCGTAAAGACAGCTTTTGGTATCGCAAGAAAATAAAAGAAAACAGACCAAACAACTCTAGAAAAATCAAAATGCCCGGAGTTAAAGAAGTGATAAAAAGTATACAGAATCGCAACAGAAAGACAGAATAACATAAAAAATTGATATACCATGTTATCAAGCTTATCTTTTATCTCATGACGATAAAATAATAAGCAGTATACTGATATTATCGCCATAAGCCTTGATAGCACATGTTTAGTATCAGGAAAATTAAATATCACACCCCAAGCCCAAAAAAATGGGCTCAGTAAAAAAATGGTTTCCAAATTATGTTTCAATTTTGATGGTAGTAGCATTTTTGTCACGGTAGACTCTATTGATATTCAGCATCTCTGTTACAGAGATGCTAGATTTAACCATACTTTATGTCCTTGTTAAACATCTTTATCGTGTAGCGTGTTTACTTTAGACCTGTGTTAATATGTTTGCACCTAAATCTACAAGACTCCTTTATGAAGATACTAGTCATAGGCCCATCATGGGTAGGAGACATGGTGATGTCTCAAAGCCTCTATAAAACGATAAAACAGAGAAATCCGGATTCAGAGCTTCATGTGTTGGCTCCAGCTTGGTGCAAACCTATCCTCTCTCGCATGCCTGAGGTCGACCAAACGATTGAGATGCCTTTAGGACATGGTACATTTGATCTCAAAAGTAGATATAGAATTGGTAAGTCTCTGCGTTCTGAAATGTACACACATGCATATGTACTACCGAACTCAGCAAAATCAGCCCTAATACCTCTGTTCGCTAAAATTCCAAACCGAACAGGTTGGAAAGGTGAGTTTCGTTACAGATTACTTAATGACCTTCGCCCAAACAAGAAAGTCTTTCAGTTCATGGTTGAGCGCTATGTTGCCTTGGCATTTGATAAACGCTCGATGGAATCTGTTGTTACGTTAGATAATTGTCCTGCGCCTGAGCTTTCGGTTGATTCTAAGAGTCAAAAAATCGCGAGAGAGAGGCTACAACTTAATTCCGCACGCCCAATATTTGGTTTATGCCCTGGTGCAGAGTTTGGTCCTGCCAAACGTTGGCCAGACAAACATTATGCGGAAGTCGCTAAACATATAATTGATAATGGCGGTCAAGTTTGGACATTCGGTTCTGCAAAAGACAGAGCCGTCACTCAATCAATCAGAAATGCATTACCTTCGGATCTTCAGGAGTTTTGTTTCGACCTCGCAGGAGAGACTTCTTTAGTTGAAGCTGTCGATCTACTGGCACTGTGTAAGGCAGTCGTAACCAACGATTCTGGGCTTATGCATGTTTCTGCGTCTGTAGGAGCTCACGTTATTGCAATTTATGGATCGAGTTCCCCGAGTTATACCCCACCTTTAACCGAAAAATTGGATATACTAAACACCGATATTTCATGCCGCCCATGTTTCAAACGCGAATGTCCATTAGGGCATTTAGAATGTTTGACTAAGCTGTCTCCCGAACGCGTAATACAAACACTAGAATCATTAGACTGATATGAATAACTTTGGACTGGTTGTAAGCAACCGACTAATACGACTTACCGGTAATATCTTTAAGACACTCTCTTATCCATTCCATTATGTTTTCAAGGACAAACGGTTTGTCATTCCAGAATACTCTGCTGCAAAAATAAAACCGTCGACGGTCTCCAAAGTACCACGCGTAATCTGGCAAACAAACTACTCTAACAAGTGTGCGTTACCCGTATACCTTAACTACTTGTTTAACCGCTTATGCAGCCTTAGTTATGATTATCGCTATGTAAGCACGGAGGCACGCAAAGAGTACTTAAAAAAGAATGCGCCTGAAGAATGGTACAAGACATACTGCCGGTTAACTGATGGTGCCGCTCAAGCGGATCTCTGGCGACTTTTTGTTCTATATCAGGAAGGCGGTATCTATATGGATATTGATGCTACCTTAGTATGGAACTTAGATACTCTAATCAACAATGAAGAGTCTCTGTATATCCGTGTAAGCAATAACACAGAAATCACCAACTATTTCATCGCTTCAAATCCAGGTAACCACTACCTAAAAGAGTGCTTAGATCTGATTGTTCATAATGTTGAGAACTATGCACCAGAGATGGGCGTCTACCACTCGACTGGGCCTACGGTTCTTAACAAAGTACTTGAGGGTAAAGCTATTAATGCTAAAGATCGTAAGTATGTATGCATTCAAGGCACCTTTACTAATGAGTATTTCCAGTACCTAGATAAGCCTCGAGGTAAATGGGTACATATGGATACTAGAGATCTTGTTAAAAAAGACCATGACTAGAGCAATACTCTTTATATACTCTCTAGCCCTCTACTTAGTGGCACCAGTAGCTCTCGTCTTTCTCACAAGAAAACGTAACAACAAGCCCTATATAGGCAAACGATGGAAAGAGTATTTGGGAGTAGCAAGCACTCCCAAAAATGACAAGCCGTCTATTTGGATCCATACCGTGTCTGTCGGAGAGGTGATTGCTGCCTCACAGGTAATAAAAGAGCTGAGACTGCAGTATCCAGAGACACCAATTATCGTCACAACGACGACTACAACTGGAGCAGAGAGAGTAGAAAGCCTCGGTATTGATGTAGTGCATCAATACATGCCATTTGACTTCAAATGGGCAATAAGAAAGTTCATTGAACGCCATAACCCTGCTCATTTAATCATTATGGAAACAGAACTGTGGCCAAATACTTTAATGACTGCAAGAGAAATGAGAGTGAATGTGGCCATTTTAAATGCCCGCTTATCCGAGAAATCTTATAAGAGCTATGCAAAGTTTCAAACGACGTTTAGCAAGGTTATGTCCGGAGTTTCCCTCATTCTCTGTCAAAATAATCAAGATAAAGAACGATTTTCCAGACTGGGGATTAGCGCACAATCACTACACACCACTGGTTCTATAAAGTACGACTTCCAAGTTTCGAAAGAACAAATCAACGAAGCAGCACGTATCCGACAAATCCTTCATACCAACAAGTACTGCTGGATCGCTTCAAGTACACATGAAGGAGAAGATGCCATTGTCTTGAAAGTTCACCAGTCTCTTCTCGCTAAGTATCCAACCCTGCTACTTATTATCGTCCCTCGTCACCCAGAACGTTTCGAGGACGTATATAGAATGTGCCTAAACGAGGGATTCAAATCTATTAAGCGGAGTCAACTCGGCAGCGCCACCTCTAATGAAAATCCGAATGTCTTGATTGGTGACTCTATGGGAGAAATGCAGATGTACCTGGCTATGTCTGATATCTGCTTTATGGGTGGAAGCCTGCTGGGTGATGCAGTTGGGGGGCACAACGTATTAGAGCCAGCTGCACTAAGCATTCCAACTATAACTGGTCCGAGTTATTTTAATTTTAAGGAAATAACAGATAATTTAGCGGAAAAGAATGGGCTGTTCATTGCTAACGGGGCAGAGGATATTT
Organism: Vibrio sp. S12_S33; assembly: GCF_963889785.1. Lineage (NCBI taxonomy): Bacteria > Pseudomonadati > Pseudomonadota > Gammaproteobacteria > Vibrionales > Vibrionaceae > Vibrio > Vibrio sp. S12_S33. The sequence continues at coordinate 10,054 of NZ_CAWPQZ010000033.1, forward strand.
GCAAACATGTCGATTCTCTTCTGGAGGATGAAACACTAAGATTAACCATTGGTAAAAACGCCAATGACGTATTCAAATCAAATCAAGGTTCAACTGCCAAAGCTGTTAACCTTCTTCGGAGTCAAATAAATCTATGAAGAACTTTCTTTTTATTATTGATGATTTATATGGTGGCGGAGCAGAAAAAGTACTGCTTACAGTGGCTAGCGGCTTAGCATCCAGAGGACATCACGTCAGGGTTTGGTTGCTCCGCGATAAAATTGAACATGAAGTTCCGGATAATATCGAGCTAGAGATTCTCAATGTTATTAGTCCTTTTACCAAAGCTATCCGCACAAAACTTGTCCGCCTCTATCAAGCAAAGACAGTACAGAGAAAGCTAGATCAATTAAACATTGATACTTTGATTTGTTGTTCAAGCGAAAATGTGACCTCCTTGGTCAATCACCCAAATCAATACTTCTGGCTACATGCAAACTATGAGCGTACCAAGCCGAAGCACCTGCAAAAACTTAAAGAACGCTACAACGATAGGAATATCATCTCGGTGTCAAAGGGGGTTGAAAAAAGCTTGCTGGATTTAGATATTAGGCCTGCGACTAGTCAGGTTTTTTGGAACCCTATTGATTTTGATAGTATTCGTACTAGGGCTGAAGAGCTGACCTCACCTCATCCGAAAGAGTTTTTCGTGTGCGTAGCAGCGTTAGAGGAAAGAAAAGGACACAAACAGTTGTTGGAGTCTTTTGCCCAAAGTGGCTGCTCTGACGACTTACTCTTATTAGGTAAGGGCTCAGAAGAGAGCAGTCTAAAGCAACTGGCATATGAATTAGGTCTATCAAACCAAGTACACTTTCTAGGATTTCAGAAAAACCCGTATCCTTATATAAAGCATGCTAAAGCTCTTCTTCTGACATCTAAAAATGAAGGCGCGCCCCTAGTCCTAGTAGAAGCACTGATGTTAGGTACAGCGATAGCAGCTATGGACTGTCCATCAGGGCCAAGTGAAATTTTGGGCTATGCCGGACTTGAAGAGTATTTAGTTAAATTAGGAGACACTAAGGGGTTCTCTGACTGCCTAAGAAAGCTTAGTGTGTACCAACCAAAAATAGAGCGCTCTCAGTATGAAAAGTTCTTACCAGAGAACGCTTTAAAGCAGTTTGAGAGCTTATAATTTACCCGTTAACTTATTATATCTTTTGGCAACACTGTTCTTATATTTTTCAAGCTTCGTCTCTTTGATAACATCAGGAAGATCGTGAGACTGGAGCTTGAAGAGTTCTACGGCATCATCAAAAGACATTCCTTTCAAGAAAACGCGGGTAAAGAACTCTGTAATTAAGTTATCCCATTGAGGTTTATTCCCCCAATAGTGCCTAATATAGTCTTCCGCATCTTCTATTTTATTAGCTTGTAACGCTAGTGATAGAGAAAACTGCTCTATTAGCTTACGTTCCATACCATCATCACACATTGCATCACAAGCTGTAAGTGCACTATTAAGCGTTTGCACTGGATTGTTTTGTGCCGAGATGGCAACGACACCAGCATTCCACATTGCACTTTGGTTAGTCAGTGTAAACTCCCCATAGCTTTTTCCTAAACCATGGGTTTTCATTTTCTTACCTGTTCGACCTTTCGTAGACGCAAACTCAAACTCTTTTACATGCATGTGGTTAACACCATTATCGAGTTTTTCATACAAAGGACTAAGGTCACCAAATGCAATCGTATCGGTATCGAAATAGACACAGTGATGGTCGCTATTTTTCGTCGCTACAGACAAAATAGCTTCTATTTTTATTCGCCAAAAGAAATCAAATGGACCGCGCCATTCTGTTAGAGTAGTGTCCTCTACTTGAACAACCGTAAAGAGGTCACCTTCAAGCCATTGATAGAAGTCAGGCTTATCGGTCACTATTGTAAAATGGTAAGGACGGTCAAGCGGAGTATGCGCAACTAGACTTATCATCGAATAAATTAGCTGGCTGTGATAATGAGTTCTTTCACCAAAAGTTAGAAAGACAAATTCGATAGGAGTTTTAGACATTATTGAACTCTTTTAATTAGGTCATATAGTTATTCCAAGAGTAGCTATGCCATTCTTTCGCTTCAGCTAACTTCTTGTAGTGTTCTTCATCTCGATAGGAAAAGACTTTTGCAGGATGCCCTCCTGCGATTGCTAACGCAGGAATTTTACCCGTAACGACACTTCTTGCTTGTATCACAGCACCATCACCGATCTCAGCGCCACCTAGAATCAAAACGTCTTCGCCAACCCAAACATTGTCGCCAATGGTGACGTCTTTTGAGATCCAGCCTTCATCGAAAGGAAGCTTCTTTCCTTCGTAATCATGCCAAGATGAAACAATTGTCAGGCCTGTCGCAGCATGAAAATTATCCCCTATGGTAATTTTTCCTTCACCACCAAGTTGAGCTCCATCAAAGCAGACATTATCACCTAAGTAAGTGTTTTCACTTACTTTGACTTTTTTGTTGCACCAAATCCTGCCTTTGATGTGTGCAGCCTTTCGACGAACACGTTTTTCGTAGTATTGTCGCCTTAACTGTTTTTTCTTTAAGTTTAGATACTTAAACATTTATCCCTCTCGAAGCTTCAACGTGTCCTCGATCGCGCGGATAGCCTCTACCTCAACCTGCTCTACAGACGCGATGCTTTTATCTGGATTATATACAATATAGTGAGGCTCATAGGTTGGAAGGTAACGAAACGGCACAGTACCAATAAATAACCCAAGAGTTGGTGTGTGCGTCGCAATAGCGGCATTTCGAATACCAGTATCGTTAGATATCACTAATGTGGCTTTAGCCAAAAACTCAACAACATCATCAATCGACATTTTTTCTTGATAAGTTACATTCGAATGACTCGCAAACACGCTTTTCCAAGATTCATGGGACTCTTCTGGTTTAACACCTTCTAGTAACACAAATTTTAGATTCGGGTAGTGTTGTGCAAGTCGGCTAATCACCTCTTTATACTGCTCCATTGGGTAACATTTACTTGGTGCAGCAGAGCCAGTAAAGAAGGCAACATACGGGCTTTCAGTATCCCTTACCTCGCGGTTATCTGGTAAATCGAACTCTAAAGGCAAGCAAGGGCGATGACCAAAGAACATTAACATCTGTAGCATGATCTCTGCTTCACATGAAAATGAGCTACGCTTTAAAGCGACATCGTAAAGTAATCTAGCCTGATGGTCTCGATGAGGATAGCTCACTTTTAGTTTTGCCTTAGTTAGTAACGTGACATAGCTAGAACGATTAGTACATACCAGATCAAAGATAATGTCTTGTGGAGGAAGAGACGACATTTCTTTAAAACGACTAACTAAACTTTCTTTACGTCGATCTTTACCAGGAACAATATGAACACTATCAGCCAAGTCTACAGGTGCCCCTAACAGGGAATCTGATGTCGTACTTAACGTAATGTGGGCATTTGGAAAGAATTTTCTGACTTCGATCATAAACGGGCGAGTAACAATCATATCGCCCAAAGCAGCTTGACGGATAACGGTTACTCTTTTCACCTCACTTGGGTGAAATTCATTTAAGTACTTTTGCGCTTTTTTACTAATGTAAACGCCGTCATCATTCCAATAATAGGGCATACGTTACTCTATAAATTAAGTTTAAATACTGATATTGGTTACAAAAAGAAACTAACACTTCTCGTCTCTATGTGCACTCTCCAATGACTCAAAATCCGCCAATTGCCATTGAATCTGGTATCGCGATAGTTCCTTCACAAACGATCGCTTCAATCTTTCCAAATTACTTTGTTTCCAGTCATCACCGGATTGCTGGTAACATTTATCGAAATCGATGATCCAAACCTGCTGCTGGTCATCAATCAGGATGTTGTGAATATTGAGGTCAGTGTGGTTGACTTGAGCATCATGCATTTTTCTGATTTCCTGACCAATCTTTTGGTACATCTCTGCACTGAGTGGGGCTTCTTGCAAAATAGCGACTAAATCACGAGCATTCGCTACTTTTTCACTAAGTAAATCGGCGCGGTAGGTCAGGCCGGTGCGAATCGTACATGCGGCTATCGGTCTTGGTACATTAACCCCCGCCTCTATCAGCTGTTTTAAAAGCTGAAACTCTTGATAACTGCGAGTCTTTTCCCAACCATTAAACCAATAGCTGTCTGCGACCAATTTGCCAAACAGACCACCACGACGATAATGACGTAGCGCTGCAGCAACGGTCTCAGTCTGTACAAACCATGTTGTACCGCGACCAGTCGCACTACCAATAACCTTACCTTCCTTCTGCCAGTAGTTGGCATCAAAAGCCTTTTCTACCGGCTCTTTCAACAATTGTTCATCATACCAAAACGTATGGTTGTTATGAGTAGCAGTCTTCATTGTACTTGGCAACGTGCCCTAAAATTGGCTGAAATCGGTTCTATTTTACATTTATTCGTTAGCTCTGCATAATTCGATATCACTAACAATAAGTTACTCGACACCATGGCCTTATTTGATACTGCTCCACAATCTCTATGTATATTGCGACTTTCTGCAATTGGTGATGTGTGTAATACCATCGCAGCAGTTCAGGCTATTCAAAAACAGTGGCCAAATACTAAAGTAACTTGGATAACAGGTGCTTTAGAGGCAAAGTTGCTAGAGAGTATCAACGGAGTCGAACTGATTGTTTTTGATAAAAAACAGGGCTGGCGCGCATACCAACAGCTTTGGTCAAAACTCAAAGGCCGTCAGTTTGATGCGCTCCTGCACATGCAATACGCTTTCAGAGCAAGCATTGCCACATTAGGTATCAAAGCGAGATACAAACTAGGCTTTGACGCTAAACGTAGCCAAGACTTTCAAACTCTCTTCACTAACGTAAAAGTACCTTCGCCTAACAAGCCTCATGTCCTCGATGGTTTAATGGCATTTGCTGATCAAATTGGTATTGATGACATAACGCCAAAATGGCGTTTAAGTTACTCAGACCAAGATAGCGTATGGGCTCAGGGTCAATTGGATATAACGAAACGAAACCTTGTGCTAGTACCCGGAGCAAGCAAGTCATATAAAAACTGGCATGCACAAGGCTATAGCAAGCTAATTAAGCATGCACAAACTAAAGGCTGGAATGTCATATTAGCCGGCAGTCCAGCCAAAGTTGAGACAGACTTGGCTGAACAAGTTGTTGAGCTATGCCAAAGTGATGTGACCAACCTTGTTGGACAAAGCTCTCTGATGCAGATGCTAGCGCTACTAGACAAGTGTGACTTGGTGATCGCCCCTGATACAGGCCCTGCCCATATGGCTAATGCGATGAACACGCCAGTCATTGGTCTGTACGCTCACCACAACCCACAACGAACAGGTCCTTATCAATATCTCGACTATGTCGTCAGCGTCTGGCAGCAAGCTATCGAAGAGCAGACTGGCCAATCAATTGAGCAATTAAGTTGGCGCTCGCGAGTTAAAGACAAGCAAGCCATGAACAGAATTACTTCTGATCAAGTCATTACCATGTTCGACTTGGTCTGCGAAAAAGAGTCATTATTATGAATCAAACCAGCCAGAACAGAGCCAGCATCGCCGCTGTTATCATCACTAAAAATGAACAGGATAGTCTTCGAGACTGTCTGGAAAGCTTGCGCTGGGTCGATGAAATCATCATCGTTGACTCAGGCAGCACCGACAATACGGAAACCATCGCCAAAGAGTATACCGAGCATTTTTATGTCAATGCAGAGTGGCCAGGGTTTGGTAAGCAAAAGCAGTTAGCGCAAAGCTACGCCACAAGTGACTGGATATTAGCGATTGACGCTGATGAACGTATTGACGATACGTTGCGTGAAAACATCCTCACGATGTTGGAAAACCCACCGGAAAACACTGTTTATAACTTGAATGAACTTACGTGGGTATTTGGTCGTTTCCTGAAGCACTCTGGATGGTATTACCGTCACGTACGCCTCTACCCAAATAAACTGACTAAGTACAATGACAACCTAGTACACGAATCAGTGATCATTCCTTCGGGCTGTCAGGTTGCTGAGCTAGATGGCGATATCCTCCATTACTCATACCAAAACCTGAACCACTATTTGGTTAAATCGGCAGGCTACGCCAAAGCCTGGGCGGAGCAACGTCAGGCTCGCGGTAAGAAAGCATCTCTTTCACAAGGGATTATCCATGCTCTGGGCTGTTTCCTGAAAATGTACCTACTTAAGCGCGGCTTTTTGGATGGTAAACAAGGCTTCCTTATTGCAGTGCTTTCTGCGCACTCTACTTTCATTAAGTATGCCGATCTGTGGGTACGCGATAACGACCCACACTATAAGAAATAAATTACCGTTGGCGCATCAAAAAGGGCTCATCAGAGCCCTTTATCATTTCAGTAATTTCTTAAACCAAGGTTTCAGTTCTACTAAAACCTGTTCAATATCAATACGCGCCATATCTTCCTGACTCGCTTTATCATCCGCTTGTGGTGGGCAGAAGGCGATATGATTACCTTCTGAGTTGATTGGCTTCCAACGTAATGGCGTTGCAGAACGTTTACTTGGGAAAAATCCAACGGTTGGTACATCAATCGCCGCCGCGATATGCAAAGGCCCAGTTGAGCCTGCTATAAAAATATCAGCGCAAGCAATCGAGCGTGAGAAATCAACAAGCCCTTCATTTTTATCATACAGTGCCGCTCGCCCGCCCTTTTCTTCAATCAAAGCTTTTAACTGCGCCGCTTTCACCTCTTCACCAGGCCCTGCCGTGAGGATAATTTCTTTCTCGCCATCAAGCCCCATCACTAACTGCGTGTATTGCTCTAGCGACAAATTATTCGCCGAACCTCCGCTTCCGGCGTGTACAAACACCCACGGTTTACTGGTATCGAGATGAAGTTGCGCTGCCAGCTTGCTTTTTTGTTCAGCAAGCATCGCTTGGTTAAATTGCAGATAAGGTGCGCTCGGCTCGACAACCGCTTTACCAATATCATGTAAAAAAGCGCGCACCAAATCCAAGTTATATTCATATTCCGGTTTTGCCGATTGAGAACGTTTTTGCTTAATTCGTTTGTTGTAAAAAATTTGAGCGAATTTAGTCGCTGGCGCTAAACGATAAGGAATACGAGATTTCCAAACTAATAATGCATTGTAAGTGGTCGAGAATAGGTTGATCGAAGCATCAAAGCGTTGCTGTTTAATCGCTTGAATGCATTGCTTTTTCTGCGCAGAGGACGCGTTATCTGTTGGGTCAACCAACACGCTATCAATCCAAGGACATAGCTTTGCCAAAGCTACCGTATAATTGGGTACTAATGCGGTAATATGACAATCAGGCAGCGATGCTTTCAACATTGCAAAACTTGGCCATGCCAGCATAAAGTCACCAATTTTGTCGTTACGTATCACCAACAACTTCTTCATCGTCTCTTCTCTCGTTCTGTCTCGCTGTCTATTGCAGGTTACATCATACCGAGTTCAATAGGTTATTTTGAGTCTTTTTGTTACTATCAATACGAGCTAACTGTTATGAGTCTTCCGTTGTGAGTCAAAAAAAAATCTCTCGCGTTATTTACCCAGGCACTTTTGATCCCATTACCAATGGTCATTTAGATCTTATTGAGCGTGCCGCCAGCATGTTTGATGAGGTGATCATCGCGGTTGCCGCCAGCCCAAGCAAAAATACCATGTTTACTTTGGAAGAACGGGTCGCGTTTGTCAGCCAAGTGACCCAACACCTAGGCAGCGTCACTGCTAAGGGATTTTCAGGGTTAATGGTCGATTTTGCACGCAATGAAAAAGCCAATGTGCTGATCCGTGGTTTGCGTACTACGGTCGATTTCGAGTATGAATTTGGTTTAACCAATATGTATCGCCGCCTAATGCCGGGGCTAGAAAGCGTATTCCTAACACCATCTGAAGAGTATGCGTTTATATCTTCAACTATAGTGCGTGAAGTGGCTATTCATGGCGGTGAGGTGGATCAATTCGTCCCTGAGATCGTCGCTAAAGCGCTACATAGCAAAAAAATCTAACACTTATTGGTCCAACCTACTTTTGGCAAGAAGAGCAAAAAAATGTATTTCGTTGAGCTATTTTTTGCTCTTCAATCGCTTCACTACACACAGGGCAAAGCTGCTTTGCTTTGCCGTACACATTGAGTTCTTGAGCAAAATAACCCGGTTTGCCATCCGCTTGAGCAAAGTCTTTTAAGGTTGTACCACCTTGTTGTATCGCGCTCGCCAGTACTGATTTTATCTCACTCACGAGGCGAACCCACTCACCCTCTGAGATTGAATTGGCAGGTCTTGTTGGGTGGATTCGCGCATTAAACAGTGATTCACTCGCATAAATATTACCGACCCCCACCACAACTTTGTTTTCCATAATAAATTGTTTAACGGCAATACGCTTACTCTTCGCTTTATGAAGCATATAATCGGCACTGAATTCTTCGGTTAATGGTTCAGGCCCAATATTACTGAGCACCGAGTGACTTTGCCCTTTTTCACACCATAACCACGCACCGAATCGACGCGGATCGTTGTAGCGCAAAACTTTACCATTAGCCAGTTTGAGATCAACGTGATCATGCTTACCCGCAGCAAAATCGCAATCGAGTACACGCAATGACCCCGACATGCCCAAATGAACAATTGCACTGCCAATATCCGTTTCTATTAATAAATATTTCGCTCGGCGCGAGATGGTGCGAATCACTTGCCCTTCTAACTGTTTCAATTCTTGCGGAATATCCCAACGCAATTTAGGAGTGCGAAAAGTCATTAATTGGATAGTTTGCCCAACCAAATGAGGGGTAATTCCCATTTTACTGACTTCAACTTCTGGTAATTCAGGCATAGTGCTTCTCGGCTGTGTGTTGATTCAACGGACGATAAAAATATCCCCTTCCTACTTGAAGTGGCAGCGGTGTTGGCTACGTTTGCTCACCCCAATCACATCGTTTATCTTTTCTCATGGTAATGAGCTCACTTGCCGCCTACCTACAATTTCAAGCTGTTTGGATATCGAAAGTTTATTGTGGAAAAAGAAAATTCCTATCCGCAGAAACGGCTATCCATTTGTCTTGCCAATTTTTTAATAACCAAAATTGCGGTGTTTGATAATAGGTGATCCTTTGTGGCTCTTCCTGATCGGTATACCAAACTTCGACCGTTTGTGGATTACGCAATATAGGAGATAGTGAATCATAAGTCGCATCATCGACTTCCGTTCCCACTAAATCTAGCCAGCGTTGAGCCAATATTTCAGGCGCCACCGATACTGGTTGGCTTGAACGCCAACGGCTTTGATTCAGTTCGAGTGACCAATCGCTAAAATGCAGGGCCTGTAACTGTGCTGTTGGGTTCAATAGATGAGGATATGGGTTAACAGGCGTCTCAATAAGATAGGTTTTGATCACGGTTGGTAAGTTAAGAATGGCAATAAAGGCGATGATGGCCAATATAAGAATGTTATTCCAACGACGGCGATTAATATGCATGACGGCTATCCCTAAGAGTTTCTCTTCTCAATCCCACGAGCGAAGGTTGTTCTATCGATAACTTAGCACACTCTCACCACTGCGGAAATTCTTATCCCCTCCCTAGCGGGCGAGGTTTGTGGTCAATATCACGCCCGAAGTTATACCCAAGCCACTTAAAGTTGCAGGTAGGAAGGTTATATATCCTAAATAACAGGCAATAAAAAACCCAGCCTAAGCTGGGTCTTTCAATACTTCCAAAGAGGAAAATCAATTACTTGATTTTGCCTTCTTTGTAAAGAACGTGCTGGCGAACTACTGGATCAAATTTCTTGATCTCAAATTTGCCTGGCATGTTGCGTTTGTTCTTGTCAGTTGTGTAGAAGTGACCAGTACCTGCAGAAGATATTAGTCGAATTTTCTCACGAATGCCTTTAGCCATTGTTCAATTCCTCTTAAACGTTTTCGCCACGTGCACGGATATCAACAAGAACAGCATCGATGCCTTTCTTATCAATAATACGCATGCCTTTAGCAGTTAGACGTAGTTTAACAAAACGTTTTTCGCTCTCTACCCAGAAACGATGAGTTTGTAGGTTCGGCAGAAAACGACGCTTAGTAGCATTTCGTGCGTGTGAACGGTTGTTACCCGTTACTGGACGCTTACCAGTTACTTGGCATACTCGGGACATGAATGTCTTCTCCAAATCGTTTCAGCTCGATATCAACCTTGGTGGCCGAACCTCTTTCTCGATGAATTAAGAAGTTTGAGGTTAAAAACCGTTATGGAAAATCCATACAAGGCTATCAAAGGTCGCGTATTATACTAACTTGACATGCATTGCTCAAGACCCGAACAGATCCTTTTTACGGATTTGGTGATCTTTTTTTAAGCAGAGCTGATTTAGGTTGATAATTTAGTGGGCGAATCATACCAGAATAATCTTAACTCACAACATAAAATGTGATTCAAATCCACCCTCTTTCTGCAAAAGAAACCACCTCTCCATCCCCAACCACAAAATGATCGAGGACACGGATATCTACAACAGCCAGAGCATCGGTTAAGCGGCGCGTTATTCTGCGATCGGCTTGGCTAGGCTCAGCAACGCCTGACGGATGATTGTGCGCTAAAATTAATGCCGCGGCATTATGCTGTAGCGCTCTTTTTACGACTTCGCGCGGGTAAACGTTGGCCGCATCAATTGTGCCTTCAAATAGCACTTCATCACTAATCACGCGATGCTGATTATCTAAAAATAATATATAGAAGGCTTCACGCTGGCGATCTCGCAATACGCTCGACAAATACAATTTGGTTTGTTCTGGGCTGGTTAATGCGTCTCCTCTTTTTAAAGTTTCCGCTAAATAACGCTTGGTCATTTCCAAAATGGCCTGTAATTGAACGAACTTTGCTTCCCCTAGCCCTTTATGACGACAAAACTGATCCTGATTAGCAGAAAAAAGCGCTCGTAGTGATCCAAACTCTCGCAATAAAAAATCTGAAAGCTCTAAAACATTCATTCCTTGCGTACCAGTGCGTAAGAAAATGGCTAATAGTTCCGCATCGGACAATGCTTGTGGGCCTCGAACCAGCAATTTTTCACGTGGCATAGATTCCAATGGCAATAGTTTAAGGCTCATTGTTCAGTTTCCGTTTAACAAACAAGGCCTATTCAAGCCAATAAAAAAAGAAGACCGCAATTGATCTTCTTTGATTTGCGATTCACCATCGTGTTTGCTGAAATTGATAAAACTATTAAAGCTTAAAATGCCCTACTAGTATGCGCCCCCTTTACTTACACCGACTCAAACACCATTTACTCACCACGTTCTTGGTCGACTTTAACTATAGCAATACGTTGAATTTTGATTTTCGTCATTTTTGATGCTTGTTCTACAACCTAACAGTGTCAGTCAGTTGTGGTAATATGCCAACAGAAATATTGGAGATAGACCATGCAAACACTCGCTGGAAAAAAGATTCTGCTCGGCATTAGTGGCGGTATCGCTGCCTATAAATGCGCAGAGCTAACGCGCCGTCTGATTGAACGCGGCGCTCAGGTTCAAGTAGTGATGACTCACGCCGCCAAAGAATTCATTACCCCTCTCACTATGCAGGCTGTGTCGGGCCGCCCGGTTTCCGATAGCTTGCTTGACCCTGCAGCAGAAGCGTCGATGGGCCATATTGAGCTCGCCAAATGGGCAGATTTAGTGCTGCTCGCACCCGCAACTGCTGATTTAATTGCACGCATGGCGGCGGGAATGGGCAATGATTTGCTCACCACTTTGATCCTTGCAACCGATGCCCCTGTTGCGGTATCTCCAGCGATGAATCAGCAGATGTATCGCAATATTGCTACGCAAGAAAACATTGCAACGCTTGCACGTCGTGGTATGACAATTTGGGGGCCAGCAGCAGGTGAACAAGCGTGTGGTGATATTGGCCCAGGTCGTATGCTAGAACCCATGCAGTTGGTTAACCATTGCGAAGCTTTTTTCCAAGCCGATTCTCTACAGACTTCACCTTTACAAGGTAAATCCATATTAATTACCGCAGGTCCAACCCGAGAAGCAATTGACCCGGTGCGCTATATCACCAACCACAGTTCAGGAAAAATGGGTTACGCCATTGCCCAAGCGGCTGCCAAACTTGGTGCTAATGTGACCTTAATTAGTGGCCCAGTCAATTTAGCGACACCACAGCAGGTACAACGTATTGATGTAGAAAGCGCGAGCGACATGTATCAAACGGTAATGCAGCATGCTCAATCTCATGACGTATTTATCAGTTGCGCGGCAGTGGCAGACTACAGACCGCAGATAGTTGCCGATCAAAAGATCAAGAAAACCGACGACAATGAACAAATGACGCTGACAATGGTTAAAAACCCAGATATCGTCGCCAGCGTTGCAGCAATGACAGAACATAGACCGCTTACTGTTGGCTTTGCCGCAGAAACACAAGATGTCGAAAAATATGCACGCAGTAAACTGATTAACAAGAATTTGGATATGATCTGTGCCAACGATGTTTCTGTTGCAGGACAAGGCTTCAACAGTAACGATAATGCGTTGACCGTTTACTGGCAAGGTGGCGAACAAGCTTTACCTTTAAGTTCAAAAGCGGAATTAGCGCGCGCTCTGATGCTATTAATCAACGACAAAATGTAAATGTATCCCAACGTTCTTTGCGTGCTTACTGTCGCGGTTTAAGAACGTTGGGTGCTAAAATCATCACCAAGTTCAATCATTTTCATTTTTACGCTACGCAGTCCGAAGGCTGTCCGTTAAACTAACTAACTTAACGAACAATAACTTCGCTGAAAAAAGCACGTGGTAACTAAAAGGAAATCGGGTCATGGCCGTCAATAAAAAAAACAATCGTCGTGAAGAGATTCTGCAAGCTCTTGCTGAAATGCTCGAATCAAGCGAAGGTGCATCTCGTATCACCACGGCAAAACTGGCTAAACAAGTGGGGGTGTCGGAAGCCGCTTTATATCGCCACTTCCCAAGTAAAGCTCGTATGTTTGAGGGCTTGATTGAGTTTATTGAAGAGTCATTAATGTCGCGTATTAATCGCATTTTGAATGAAGAAAAAGATACCCTCAACCGCATTCGCTTAGTACTGCAACTGATCTTAGCCTTTTCAGAGCGCAACCCCGGCCTAACACGCATTTTATCTGGCCATGCTTTAATGTTTGAAAACGAACGTCTGCGCGAGCGCATTAACCAATTATTTGAACGCATTGAAACCTCACTACGTCAGATACTACGTGAACGTAAACTGCGTGAAGGAAAGTCATTTCCCGTTGATGAAACCATCTTGGCCGCTCAACTGCTTGGTCAAGTTGAGGGGAGTTTGAATCGCTTTGTTCGATCTGATTTTAAATATCAACCTACCGCTAACTTTGAAGAATACTGGGCACTGCTTAGTGCTCAAATTCAGTAGCGGTTTAACAACGAAAGAAAGTTATGAGTAAAGAAAAGTACGGTAAACCTGAATTTAGCTTCTCCTTATTACATCCCAAGTACTGGGTTGTGTGGTTTAGTTTTGGCCTGCTTGCGCTGCTAGTGAACGTGCTACCTTATTCTGTTTTACTCAAAATAGGGCGTAAACTTGGTGCGTTGGGCATGCGTTTTGGTAAAAAACGGGTATTCATCGCACAGCGTAATTTGGAACTCGCTTTTCCACAGAAAAACACCGATGAAATCAATCATATCGTTAGTGAGAATTTCAAAAATACTGGCATGGCACTGATTGAAACTGGCATCACTTGGTTTTGGCCAACATGGCGTTTTGCACGAATTTTAGACATCAAAGATGTCGAAGAATTAAAACGTAAACAGGCTGAAAACAAAGGTGTATTGCTGTGCTGCGTACATGCGCTTAACCTAGAAATCACAGCTCGCGCCTTTGGCGTGATTGGTTTACAAGGCTACGGTGCGTATCGTCCTCATAGCAATCCCGCTTATGAATTCATTCAATATCGTGGGCGCACACGCAATGGCAATAAGCTTATTTATCGTACTGATCTAAAACAGATGATCCGCGTTTTAAAACAAGGCGAGCGTCTTTTCTACTTACCTGACCAAGATTATGGCCACAACAAATCGGTATTTGTGCCTTTCTTTGCGGTAGAAGAAGCCTGTACCACAACAGGGACCAGTATTCTTGCTTACACCAGCAAATGTGCCATTGTTCCTGGCTCTGGTTTTAGGAATGCTCAAGGAAAATATGAAATCATCGCCGACAAATCGATTGATGCCGACTACCCTAAAGATGATATGACCGCTGCTGCGGCCTACATGAATAAATACGTGGAAGAGATTATTCTACGTGCGCCAGAACAGTGGATGTGGCTCCATAAGCGTTTCAAATCTTTACCAGATGAAACGTTAACTAACTCTCGCTATTTGTAACTAGAAAAGGTTTTGCTTTCAATGAGCAACAACGAAAACAGCACTGATAAACATCTACACAACCCCACATTCCAATGGTCTTTTTTACACCCAAAGCATTGGGGGACTTGGCTTGGGATTGTCTTTGCCGCCCTGTTCGCTTTCATGCCCCCAGCATGGCGAGATGGTTTAGCACGAAAATTATCAACCTTTACAGTACGTAAAAATGGCCGTGTGGTACGCCGAGCTCGAGTCAATCTGGAGAAATGTTTTCCAGAAAAATCCGCGCAAGAACGCCAAGCTGTTTTGGAAGAAACGTTTGTCAAAGCAGCACAATACATGCTCGGTTATTCGGAGTTTTTGGTGCGCTCAACCAAACACAATCAAAAACGCGGCATCATGATTGGTGAAGAAAACTTATTGCCATTGTTAGATGCTGGCGAGAACGTGATTATTCTTGCGCCTCACGCTTGGGCGGTTGATTACCCTGCCGTAATGCTCGCGGCAAAAGGTTACAAAGTGACAACCATCATGAAGCCACAGCGCAACCCTATCGGTGATTGGTTAATGCACGTCCAACGCATGCAATATGGTGGTCGTATTTTTGCGCGTGATGCTGGAGTCAAGCCGTTTGTACGTTCAATTAAAGATGGTTATCTGGGCTACTGGCTACCCGATGAAGATTTTGGCGCAGCCAACTCTGTATTCGTCCCTTTCTTTGCCACCGAAAAGGCGACCTTAAAAGGCTTTGGTAAAATGGCACGCTTATCAAAAGCGAAAGTGGTGCCTATTTTACCCGCGTACAATGACAAAACCCGTAAGTATGAGGTGCATATTCTCCCTGCCTTAGAAAACTTCCCTACTGGTGACGAAGAACAAGATGCACGTGCGATGAATAAAGCGATCGAAGATTTAGTCACACCATGTCCTGAACAATACATGTGGAATTTATGGCTATTGAAAACACAACGGGATGGCTCAAAAGTTTACGATAACTGACAATATGAATCGCTAGAATAACTAAGCTAATAACAAATAAGCCCCGAGCGACAAACTCGAGGCTTTTATTTTTCAATAAGTTGCTCTGCGATTAGCGAATAAGTTAATACTTAAATTCCGTACTGCGCACGATACGCTTTTACTGCATCAAGGTGCGCGGCATCCGTACCTTTCTCTTCAAGGTAAGTCACAAGATCCGTCAAACTTACAATCGATATAATCGCGCAACCAAAATCACGCTCTACTTCTTGAATGGCAGAAAGCTCACCTTTGCCTTTTTCTTGGCGGTCAATAGCCACCAAGACACCAGCAAGATCGGCACCGTTAGTTTGAATGATTTCCATTGACTCACGAATAGCAGTACCAGCAGTGATCACATCATCCACCAGCATAATACGCCCTTCTAATGCGCTACCCACTAAGTTACCGCCTTCACCGTGATCTTTCGCTTCTTTACGGTTAAAACAATATGGCGTATCAACATCATGATGATCAGCTAACGCCACTGCGGTAGTGGTCGCAATTGGGATCCCTTTGTACGCAGGGCCAAATAGCACATCAAACTCAATAGCAGAGTCAACCAACGCGGCGGCGTAAAAACGCCCTAAACGCGCCAAATCACGCCCAGTATTAAACAAGCCAGCGTTAAAGAAATAAGGGCTTTTACGACCTGACTTCAAAGTAAACTCGCCAAACTTCAACACTTCTTTCTCTAGTGCAAATTCAATAAATTCACGCTGGTACGCTTTCATGTTCTTCCTCTACGTTTATTCAATAAAACTTAATTAATTTAAACTCTTCTAGGTATCTTCTAAGTAGTCGTGCTTTCCGCTAGGCAACAAGCTTACGAAACCCGTGAGCTTACGTATAGTAAGTGATTCGGGTGAGTAAGCGCAGTTAACAACGCGGAAGGCGCGAATACGACGAAGATAAAAAAATAGCCCCCAAATTGGGAGCTATAAACTATTCTGCCAGAGCCGCTTTCTGCGCCTCAACAATATCGGCAATGCCTTTCTTGGCAACGGCGAGTAAGTCCATCAGCTCTTCGTGGCTAAAAGGTTCGCCTTCTGCGGTACCTTGAATTTCGATCATCTTACCGTTTTCTGTCATCACCACATTCATGTCGGTATCAGCGGCTGAATCTTCCACGTACTCCAAATCACATAAGATGTTTTCACCCAAGATACCAACCGATACAGCAGCAACATGACCTTTCATTGGGTTCTTCTTCAATTTACCTTTTGCTACCAAATGAGCAAAAGCGTCAGCCATTGCCACACTTGCGCCAGTGATTGAAGCGGTGCGCGTACCGCCATCGGCTTGGATAACGTCACAGTCTACGGTGATCATCACTTCAGGCATGGCTTCCAAATCAACCACAGCACGTAGGCTACGAGCAATAAGACGTTGGATTTCCATAGTACGTCCACCTTGCTTACCATTCGCGGCTTCACGACGAGTACGTGAATGTGTTGCACGTGGCAACATGCCGTATTCAGCCGTAACCCAACCTTTACCCTGACCTTTTAGCCAGCGAGGAACCCCTTCTTCAACAGTGGCATTACACAACACTTTGGTATTGCCGAACTCAACCAATACTGAACCTTCAGCATAAGCGGTATAGTTGCGAGTAATTTTAATTGGGCGAACTTGATCTGCAGCGCGGTCGTTTGGACGCATAGTGCATCTACCTTTTATCGGGTGAGACGGAATCGATTGGGGCAAGATTATATAGGATTACACGTCATGGTGCTAGATTAGCGTCCGTCGTGAACCTAGTACCTAAGAGCAGCTAGTGCTAACATATCTACCGTTTGATATTTCATCTTCGTCAGCAAAGGACAAATCAATGATTTACAGTATGACCGCGTACGCGCGCAAAGAAGTTAAAGGTGACTGGGGCACTGCGGTATGGGAAATTCGCTCGGTAAACCAACGTTATCTTGAAACCTACTTCCGCCTACCGGAACAATTTCGTGGTCTTGAGCCTGTGCTACGCGAGCGTTTTCGTAAACGTTTAGCGCGCGGTAAAGTGGAATGTCACTTACGTTATGAAGCCAACCCAGCAGCTAAAAGTGAGTTGAATATTAACGAAGCGCTAGCCAACCAAGTAATCAAAGCGGCCAATCAGGTCATGCATCTAACTGGTGAATTAAGCCGTATTAACCCGTTCCAAATCATGCAGTGGCCGGGGGTAATGGAAACGCCAGAACAAGATATGGACACCATTAATAAAGAATTATTAGCGGCTTTTGATGAAGCGGTGGCTGAGTTTATTGATGCTCGTGGCCGTGAAGGCGACAACATGAAAGCCTTGATTGAACAACGCCTTGATGCGATCAGCGATGAAGTGGTAAAAGTACGCGCGCGCATGCCAGAAATCCTACAATGGCAACGTGAGCGTCTATTTACCAAGTTTGAAGAAGCGAAAATTGAGCTTGATGCCACGCGCGTTGAGCAAGAGCTTATTCTACTTGCGCAAAAATCTGATGTTGCTGAAGAGCTAGACCGCTTAGATTCTCACGTTAAAGAAGCACGTAATGTGATGAAAAAAGGTGGCGCATGTGGCCGTAAACTCGACTTTATGATGCAAGAGTTCAACCGTGAATCAAACACACTAGCATCAAAGTCAATCAGCACCGACATCACTGCCTCCGGTGTCGAACTTAAAGTTCTAATTGAACAAATGCGTGAGCAGATCCAAAATATAGAATAGATTCCCCTCTACTCCACACACTTCCATAAGGCCCTTGTTTATAAGGGCCTTTCTATTTTTACCATCCATATACATCCATAAAATTCATCAACAGCCATGAGCAAACGGGGAGTATCGTGGGTAGAACTTTGCTATTTACTCCCCACCGTAGTATAAATATCACAACATACTCCCCACTTCTGGAGGGTGATGTAATGATAACTTCGACTAGAGCTATAAATTCAAGGAGATAGAGATGGGGAATCTCACCGTCAACCAAGTTAAGGCGATAGTAAAAGATCAAAAAACGGGTCGTCATGCCGATGGTGATGGTTTCTATCTAATGATTCCTAGAATAGGTCGACCATACTGGATGCTAAGGTACACCCTTTTTAAGAAAAGAAAGGAGGTGACTATTGGCAAGGTCGATGAACTTTCTCTTGCAGATGCAAGGTTGAAAGCATCTGAGCTTCGAAAGCAAATAAGCGAAGGGATTAACCCAATTGCAGAAAGAAAACGGAGTAAGCAAGCCGATATACAAATAATCGATGACCTCTTCGAAGACTGGTACAAGGAGCTATCCAAAAGGCTCAAGCATCCCAATATACCTAAGCGTATCTATCAGAAAGAGATCTCTCCACAAATTGGTCAATACACGTTGAAACGTGTCACACCTTTAGATATCCGTAATATCATCCAAATAGTCGCTGACAGTGGCCGTCCCACCACGGCTAACGACACGCTAATGTATTGTAAGCAGCTTTTTAAACACGGTATGAAGATTGGTGTTATTGAGTCTAACCCTGCACTAGCATTTTCTAACTATGATGCTGGTGGCATTGAAGAAAGTCGAGATCGGGTCTTAGAACTGGAAGAGATTAAACATGTTTTTTCCGTCTTCAACCAAAACATTTATAGCTTCAATCGAGACAACTACCTAGCTTGTGCTCTGCTTCTTTGTCTTGGCGTTCGTAAATCAGAGCTAACAGAAGCAAAGTGGACTGAGTTCGATTTAGATAATGCTTTATGGCACCTACCAGCGGAGCGAAGCAAATCTGGCACAGGTTTCACGATTCCGCTTCCGGAGCTGTGCATTAAATGGTTTAAAGAACTACATCAGCGAGCTTGTCGCTCGGAGTACGTCTTCCCAAACAGAAGGGAAAGCAAAGTACCTCACATGGGCAAAGACACACTGAACAGGGCTATTTCAAAGCTATTTGGTCGAGAGCCCGGTCGTAAGGTACAACCACCAAATAAAATGGGCGATATCAAGCACTTTGCGGTTCACGATCTACGCCGCACCTGTCGTAGCCTACTCGCTTCAGTCAAGGTGCCTAGCCATATCGCGGAGCGCTGTTTAAATCATAAGTTGAAAGGTGTCGAAGGTATCTATGACCGGTATGACTATTTGGAAGAGCGCAAAGATGCACTGGAAAAAGTCACCGATCTGGTTAAGAATCACATTGTCATTTAGACATACACATAAGCAAAAAAAGAGGATGCCAGTGGCATCCTCTTTTTAAATGTGCGGACTCATACATAATCTAACAATTTTGATTTAGTAGTACGACAGAATCGCTTGGTGAGCAGTAACACGTTTCTGGACATTTATCAATCGGAGTTAAACCATCATACAAAACCGGTAGCATAATATTTATTTAAACGTAACGCTGGCTCTCCCCATTGTTAGATTGCATAAATATTCAAAAAAGCAAGATTCACATAGTATCCTCGTCATTACTCATACCAACCGTCAGCTATCACTTCAGCTTACTCAAGTACAAGCGTGATTGTCGATGAACAAAGTTATGTCAATCATCATCGCCAAATTCACCTACTGAGGACTAGTTTTCAATCAAAGCGCAGTAAAACACCACCTTATTTACAGAAAGGTTGGTGAGCTTAATAAACTGCACTGCATTTCCTTCGCTCACTAGATTCGCTCTTCAATGTTAAGATCGGAAGCAAGATTGAACACCTCGGTGTCGAGATTGACGATGTCTTAAGGATTTCAGAGAATGGCGAGACGTGAGGAACCATTATTCAATACCCTGAATACGAAAACTACTTTGGTTGGGATTGAGTTAAAGATGAATGCATTGAGACAAACGAAGAGTCTAATTACCTATCTTAGAGAGACACTGCGTTACACCATGAATTAAAGCACTTGTTTCGGCCCTCTGCAGAAATTAGTTAGAGTAAAATGTTTACTTGTCGGAGTATTTCCCTATGACCACCACAACCCAAAGACGCGAAGAGATCCTTCACTACATTCAAAATCACCAAAAAGGCGAAGTTAACCATTTTTCTGAACTTTATAATGTTTCAGAGGTTACGATTCGCAATGATCTCAATTATCTTGAGAAACAAGGCTGTGTAAAAAGATGTTATGGGGGTGCGCTGCTAAATAATCAGTTTGCTTTTGAGCGTCCATTGAATGATAAGAAGCAGCTCAACAGTAGTATCAAAGCTAAGCTCGGGAAATACGCTGCATCTCTTATTGCTGATGGCGATAAAGTCATTCTTGACTCAGGCTCGACGACCGAGCAGATTGCTTACCATCTTGACGCTAAGCATGACCTTGTTGTCATGACCAACGGTATCAATATCGCCTATCACCTTGCCAATAAAACTAATGTCACTGTTATGGTGACTGGTGGCACGATGCGTAAAAATTCCTACTCAGTTCATGGTATCGGTGGAGAAGACTTAGTCACTGGCTATCGGTTCAATAAGGTGTTCTTGGGAGTTGATGGGTTTGATAAATCGGCAGGAATTACGACACCTCATCAAGGTGAGGCTGATATTAACCGGAAAATGTTAGAGGCTGCTCAAACCGTCATTGCGGTAACAGATTCGTCGAAGTTTGACCGTCAAAGCTTTTGTCTGATTGCTCGTCCAGAACAACTGAACATATTAATCACTGATAGCGGTATCCATCAAAGCTATGTCGACCACCTTACAGCATTGGGTGTTGATGTTCGAATCGTCGCATAATCTCACTCCTTAGTATTCCTTTATAAATCTATTTTAGTGCTTATAACGTGATTTTTTGAACCAGCCAAGCTCCGGTTGATTTAGCTGTTATTACGCTATAAAAATTCACTGATGTTCCAGTTTGTGATCTCAAACAGGTTGTATTTCGAAACCTAATCAATTGTGGCGGATTCATTCATTCTTTCAGTTTTAAAATAGTAAAAGTCAGCTTTTATGGTACTTACAAAGTACAAATTTAGACAAAAAGTGAAAGTCCAGCCTTTCACTTTTTGCCAAGTGAAAGGTTTTTTGAGTCCAAACCGAAAGAAAACTGACTGTGATCCAGCTTTCACTTTTCCTCAACCCGTCCTGCTTTAATACCAATCAAAAGGAAATCGAAACATTTCATGCAGAAAATGAAATGTAACGAAAGAGGAATTGGTAGATGACCAGTGCAGAACGAAGACAGCAAATATTGGCATATATATGCAGCCATGGTTCCGGGAAAGTGGACGTGTTTGCAGAACAGTACAATGTTTCTGCGGTAACGATTCGCCATGACCTGAACTTGCTCGAGAAAGAAGGCTGTGTGTTCCGTTGTTATGGTGGCGCTACTCTCAATCCAAACTTTGCATTTGATCAGCCTCTTTATCGCAAAGATCAACTCAATCGCAGTGCCAAGCAGTCCATCGCGCAAGCCGCAGCCGAGCTCATCAATGATGGTGAGGTGGTGATCTTAGACTCAGGTACCACTATCGGTCTCATGCCTCAGTATTTAACTAACAAGCAGCAGCTCGTTGTTATGACCAATGCACTCAATACCGCTTATCAACTTAGCAAGCTAGAGAATATCGACCTCCATGTGGTTGGTGGCAGCCTGCGCCGCGCATCATGTTCACTAACGGGAAATCATGGGGAACAGCAAATTCGCTCTTACCTTTTTGACAAACTGTTTCTTGGCGTGGATGGATTCGATCTGCAAGCCGGTGTGACGACTCCTGATACTCAAGAAGCGCAAGTCAACCGAGCCATGTGTGAAGTTGCTCGCCAAGTCATCGCGGTTACTGACTCAAGTAAATTTGGTCGAAAAAGCTTTTGCATGATCCGTGCAGCTCACCAAATCGATGTGTTGGTAACTGATAGCAATATTCCCCATGCAACACATCGCGCCCTTCTTGAAATGGGTGTTGACGTGATTATTGCCGACCAAACCGTTAACTAGGAATAAAAATGAAAGCGTTACTTTCTCTAATCGAACAGCATAAGCAAGGTCAAGCAACGGGCATTTACTCTGTTTGCTCGGCGCATCCGCTAGTTCTTGAGGCTGCGATTAAGCAAGCTGCACAGGATCAACAACTGGTGTTGATAGAAGCTACCTCAAATCAGGTCAATCAGTTTGGTGGCTATACGGGAATGACACCGCAGGATTTTTCAAACCATGTTCTCGCGTTAGCTGAGCGTCTCGATTTCCCTATTGAGAAAGTGGTGCTGGGTGGTGATCACCTTGGTCCAAATTGTTGGCAAAACTTGTCTGCAAGCCAAGCGATGGAATATTCAGCGCAAATGATCCATGACTACGTTTGTGCTGGTTTTAAGAAGATTCATCTCGACTGTTCTATGCCGTGTGCTGACGATTCATTGCCTCTGAGTGAAGAGGTGATGGCATCGCGAGCCGCACAACTATGTTTGGTTGCGGAAAAGGCTTGGAAAAGCGTAGGTGGTGAAGCCCCTCTATATGTTGTCGGAACGGAAGTACCTACTCCGGGCGGCGCTCTTGAATCGTTGCAGGATGAGTGTATTGAAGTGACTAAGCCAGAACAGGCGTTAGCAACACTAGATGCTCACCATCAGGCATTCAGTGATGTAGGGCTTGGTTATGTATGGCCACGTGTGATTGGTTTGGTTGTTCAGCCAGGTGTTGAGTTTGACCACCATATGGTACACCACTATCAGAGTGATGAGGCTCAGTTGCTGAGCAAGATGATAGACACTCAGCCACACCTTGTTTTTGAAGCTCACTCTACCGATTACCAGAACCCACCGGCATACCACCAACTTGTGCGCGACCATTTCGCCATTTTAAAGGTTGGTCCTGCTTTGACATTTGCTCTACGTGAGGCCTTCTATGGTCTTGAACGAGCAGAAAAAGAGTGGCTTGGAACCCATCATTCTTCGCACCTACGCGACACCATCGAACAGGTAATGCACGAGCAACCAAATTACTGGCGTTCACACTACTCAAGCAAAGGGCATCAACAATACCTTGATTGCAGTTATAGCTTAAGTGATCGCATTCGTTACTACTGGACTCATCCAGAAGTGAAAGCGGCGCAGCAGGCTTTGTTTGACAACCTAACTGTCCATCCTTTGCCAGTGACAATCCTTAGCCAATATCTGCCAAATCAGGCTAAGGCCATTTCTCAAAATCAAATTCAAAATCAGCCCGCAGAGATTGTTATGCACAAGATTATGGAAGTGACGCAAGTCTATTCCGAAGCCTGTTATGCAAACATCGTGGCTAGCAAGGAGACTATAAAATGAGTTCATTTCTAGGCTATGAAGTTCCATGGTTAGAGCAACACAATGGTGTTCACACTGCTCAGGAAATTAGCCATCAACCTCGTTTATGGCGTGCACTGTCTGCAATATTAGAGCAGCAGTATGAAGCAGTGAGTGCATTTCTTACTCCACTGCTGCAACGCTCTGATTTGAGAATAATTTTGACAGGAGCAGGGACCTCTGCCTTTGTTGGTGATGCGGCAGCCCCATTTATTCAGCAAGGACTGGGCTTCCAAGTGGTGTCGATTCCAACCACCGATTTGGTTTCAAATCCCCAGCAGTATCTTGACCCATCGCGCCCGACTTTGTTGGTTTCTTATGCTCGCTCTGGCAACAGTCCTGAAAGTGTTGCAGCGGTAGCACTGGTCGATCAGTTGGTTACTGACTGTCATCACCTGTTTTTAACCTGTAATGGAGAAGGTGAACTTTCTCGCTATGCCCAAACGGCTGACAATGCTTACTGCATGCTGATGCCTGAGGGTTCAAACGATAAAAGCTTCGCTATGACTTCAAGTTTTACTTGCATGCTTATGGCAACGCTAACGTTATTAGGCGGTCAGTCCCCAAGCCAGTGGAACGAACAAATTGAAGCGACAGCCACATTGTGTGAGCACAAGCTACATCAGTGGCAACCCACCATTAAAGCGCTTGCTGATCTTCCTTATGAGCGTTTGATCGTTCTGGGCAGTGGTGGTTTTGCTGGATTAGCCCGAGAAGCTTCACTGAAATCACTAGAGCTAAGTGCGGGTAAAGTAATGACGACATTCGATTCCTCACTTGGTTTTCGCCATGGTCCAAAATTTACGATTAACGAAAAAGCAATCGTTATCCAACTGCTGTCCAGTCAGGCGTATACGCGCCAATACGACATGGATCTGTTCAACGAAATTCGTCGCGATAAACAGGCGCTTAGCCACGTTGCAATCTCAGAAATTGCTCTTAACGAAGAAGATGTCTTTGAACTTGGGCGACTAGGCTTGGGCGATCAGTGGCTCTGCTTCCCATTTATTCTCTTCTGCCAGATGTTGGCATGTGAAAAATCACTTCAGCTTGGCTTAGGGCCCGATAACCCTTGCCCAACTGGAGAAGTAAACCGTGTGGTGCAAGGCGTCACCATCTACCCATTCAATCAGTAAAGATTTCTATAAGGACATTAGACCATGCCAAATATCGTTTTAAGTCGTATTGATGAGCGCCTTGTTCACGGCCAAGTGGGAGTGCAGTGGGTAGGTTTTGCCGATGCCAACATCATTGTTGTCGTGAATGACGAGGTTGCTGAAGACAGTATTCAACAAAACCTGATGGAAATGGTGTTAGCCGATGGGATCGCTATCCGTTTCTGGTCAGTGCAGAAGACGATCGACACCATCCATAAAGCGTCTGATCGTCAACGAATTCTTCTTGTATGCCGCACACCAAAAGACTTCCGCCAATTGGTCGAAGGTGGCGTACCCATTAGCAATATCAACGTAGGGAACATGCACTACGTAGAAGGGAAAAAACAAATTGCCAAAACGGTTTCAGTCGGAACTGAAGACGTGGCGGAATTTGAAAAACTAAAAGCACTAGGAGTGAAATGCACCATGCAAGGTGTACCCACTGAAAGTGCCACAGACCTCTTTACTCTTATCTAATAATAAGGACACCAACCATGGAAATAGGACTCTTACAGGCATTGATGCTCGGCATCTTAGCCTTCTTTGCTGGCCTAGATTTATTCAACGGTCTCACTCACTTCCACCGCCCTGTAGTACTTGGGCCGCTTGTTGGTCTAATTTTAGGCGACTTGCAAACAGGTATCTTAGTCGGTGGTACGCTAGAACTGATTTGGATGGGTCTTGCACCGCTTGCAGGCGCTCAGCCACCAAACGTCATCATCGGTACCATCGTCGGTACGGCTTTCGCTATCACCACAAAAGTTGAACCTAATGTCGCGGTTGGTGTCGCGGTACCTTTTGCAGTCGCTGTGCAAATGGGTATCACTCTACTCTTCTCGGCAATGTCAGCGGTCATGTCTAAGTGTGATGAGTACGCTCAGAATGCAGATACTGATGGTATTGAACGCGTTAACTACATTGCATTAGCTGTACTGGGTACTTTCTACTTCTTATGCGCATTCTTACCAGTCTACCTTGGAGCTGAACACGCAGGAAAGATGGTTGAAATCCTACCGAAAGATCTTATCGACGGTTTAGGTGTCGCGGGTGGCATCATGCCTGCCATCGGTTTTGCTGTTCTGATGAAGATCATGATGAAAAATGCCTACATCCCGTACTTCATTCTTGGTTTTGTAGCCGCAGCTTGGATAGAACTTCCAATATTAGCTATTGCTGCTGCTGCAACGGCTATGGCAATCATCGACTTTATGCGCAAAACCGAACCAACACCTGTAACTGCACCAGCTGAGGACTTTGAAGATGGAATCTAATGTAAGCAACGAACTCGACCTCCGTAGCCAAAACGCTGATGTGCAACCCGCTCCAGGCGTGGCTCAAGATGAATATGAAAACAAGGAAATTGGCACAGAGCTAACCAAAGCGGACATTAACCGCATGGCATGGCGCTCACTACTGCTCCAAGCATCTTTCAACTACGAACGTATGCAGGCTTCGGGCTGGCTGTATGGCTTACTCCCTGCACTGAAAAAGATTCACACCAATAAAGCGGACCTATCTAAGGCAATGCAAGGTCACATGGGCTTCTTCAATACCCACCCATTCTTGGTGACATTCGTTATGGGTATCGTACTGGCGATGGAACGTTCAAAACAGAACATCAACAGTATCCAAAGTACCAAGATTGCGGTTGGTGCACCCATGGGTGGTATCGGTGATGCGATGTTCTGGCTAACCCTTCTTCCTATCTGTGGTGGTATCGGTGCTGACCTTGCGCTGCAAGGCTCGATCATGGGCGCAGTGTTCTTCATCGTACTGTTTAACGTGGTGCACTTTGGTCTTCGTTTTGGCTTGGCACATTATGCGTACCGAATGGGGGTCGCCGCCATTCCAGTTATTAAAGCAAACACCAAAAAGGTAGGGCATGCCGCATCAATGGTCGGGATGACGGTTATCGGTGCTTTAGTTGCAACATACGTTCGTTTGTCTACAACTGCAGAAATCACAGCGGGTGATGCTGTGGTTAAGTTGCAGGGCGACGTTATCGACAAGTTGATGCCAGCATTCTTACCACTGGTTTACACCTTGACCATGTACGCATTAGTTAAGCGCGGCTGGAGCCCTCTGAAGTTAATCGGTTTGACTGTGTTACTCGGAGTTGCTGGACGCTTTATGGGCTTCTTGTAAGGCATTGTTAACAAAAGATAAACGGGGCTGAGCGTTCAGCCCCACTAAGGAACATAAAAATGATTGCAGTAATTTTATCTGGTCACGGTGGCTTCGCTTCAGGTTTAGCAAAAGCGGTGTTTCAAGTTATTGGAGAGCAACCTCAGTTCAAGTTTATCGACTTTCCAGAAGAGGCCACTACACCACAACTTGAACAAGCAATGCGTGAGGCGATTGAAGAGGTCGATTCTGGCGAAGGTATTGTTTTTCTGACTGATTTATTAGGTGGTACGCCTTTTCGTACCGCATCACTTCTAAGTCAAGAGCGAGATGACATTGAAGTTGTTACAGGCACCAATATGCAGATGGCAGCGGAAATGCTGCTGGAACGTGATGAGCTAAGTCTGGTTGAGTTTCGTCAGCAAGCGGTTGAATGTGGCTATCGTGGAATCACTTCATTGGCGGCGGAAATGGAACAAAAAACGCTAATCGCGGGTACGGTAGAAGAAGATGGAATCTGAACAACACACTAATGTGAAGCGGAGCTATCGTGCTCAGCGCATATTACATGGTGATAACTGGCTTACCGATGCCTTAATTACCGTCAATGGTGATGGAGTTATTGTTGCTATCGAGCCATTTGAACCTCGGCAGCATGAAGGTTTTATAGATTTGGGCGCAGTGAGTTTGCTTCCTGGCATGATTGACAGTCATGTCCACGGGGCACAAGGCTGCGACGTCATGGATGCCAACCATGATAGTCTAAATACTATGTCACGTTACTTTGCAAGTCTTGGCGTTACAGCCTTTGTTGCTACAACCGTGACAGCGCCAGTGGCAAAGATTCGATGTGCGCTAAAACAAGTTGCGAAAAGTAAGCGGCAGGGCGTTGACGGTGCTGAGCTTCTTGGGGCGTATTTAGAAGGGCCATATTTTACAGAGAAAAATCGTGGCGCACACCCTACAGCATGGTTTCGAGATTTATCAGTTGAAGAGCTTGATGACTGGATTTCTTATAGCGATAACCAGTTACTTAAGGTCGCTCTGGCTCCCGAAAAGACAGGGGCTTTGAAGGCTATCCGCTACCTCAATGAACAAGGCGTGCGAGTGATGCTTGGACACACTGATGCCAGTTACGATCAAGTTCAGAAGGCTCTCGATGCAGGGGCATGTGGCATCGTCCATTGCTACAACGGTATGCGTGGTTTGCATCACCGCGATCCGGGCGTGGTTGGTGCCGGACTTCTTAATCCTAACAGTTATGTAGAGATGATCGCCGACGGCCATCATGTTCACCCTGCGGCTATCGACGTCGCTCACCGTTGCTGTGGCACTCGCATGACATTAATTACCGATGCGATGTGTGCAGCGGGCATGCCAGATGGTGAGTACACCCTTGGCGAATACCAAGTGCAAATGCGAGATGGGGTCGTCACAACAGATTCTGGCAGTCTAGCTGGTAGCACACTGACCTTGCTAACGGCAGTACAAAACATTCAGCGCTGGCTCAACATTCCACTTGAGCAAGCGTGGCTGATGGCGTCTTTGACCCCAGCTGAATCATTAGGCTTACAACATCAATTAGGCACTTTAGAAATGGGTAAACGCGCTTCTATGGTGGCAATTCAATCAGATTTCTCAATTACAAAAACTTGGGTTAACGGACGTCTTGTATTCGAAACTAAACCCGTACCAAGTCAGGAGGCTTTATGTATCTAATATCTTCTCGTGAAATGCTAAAACGTGCTCAACTCGGTGGCTATGCAGTTCCTGCATTCAATATCCATAACTTAGAAACAGTACAGGTTATCGTCGAGACAGCATCAGAGATGGGCTCTCCCGTGATCCTTGCTGGCACACCTGGCACTTACGATTATGCAGGTACCGATTATCTAATTAGTATCTGTAAAGAAGCTGCGCATAAACACTCAATCCCACTCGTTTTGCACCTTGATCACCATGAAGATCTGCAGGATATCCGCACTAAGGTGGATCACGGCATTCGCTCTGTGATGATCGATGGCTCTCATCATGCCTTCGACCAAAACATAGAAATCGTACGTTCCGTAGTTCAATACTGCAACCGCTTTGACGCGAGTGTTGAAGCTGAGCTGGGTCGTTTGGGGGGACAAGAAGATGACCTGATCGTCGATAGTGCCGATGCGCTAATGACAGATCCTGCATCGGCAGCAGAGTTTGTGCTTCGTACTGGGATTGACTCATTAGCAGTGGCAATTGGGACAGCCCACGGCCTGTACAAAGCAGAACCAAAACTTGATTTTGACCGTCTGGACAAGATCCGTTCAGTGGTTGATATTCCGCTTGTTCTACATGGTGCTTCAGGTGTGCCTGATGAGATGGTTCGCCGCTGTATTGACTTAGGTGTGTGCAAAGTCAACGTTGCAACTGAACTGAAAATCGCCTTCTCAAATGCTGTTAAGCAGCATTTTGCTGAGCATCCGGATGCGAATGATCCGCGGAAATATATCACTCCAGGTAAAGCAGCGATGAAACAAGTCGTGATGGATAAGATTCATATGTGTGGCAGTGAAGGGAAACTTTAACTTCTACGTAATTTGGTAAACTCCCCCTATAGCGTGTTTACCTGGGTGCTAGGATTTCTAGCACCCTTTTATTCTTTGGTGTCAGCTAGAGTCCAAGAAAGCATAAACATTATCCCCTTCGTAATAAACTTCAAGGAAACAGTTTGTTAGAAATAACTACTACACGCTATCACCTGTCACACTCCTATCGTATCCACCTTCAGATATATGTTATCTAGAAAAACGCAAATAACAGACAATAGCGGCTTGTAGGTATAAATCTAAACCCTACAAGCCGTATTGTTACATCAATCGATATCGCTTCTCGCTGCATCAACTGCTAACGAATCCGCTATTTCATTCCCTCTAACACCAGAATACGCTTTGACTTTAAGTACCTCAACATACTTTCTAGAACGTAATTCATCGACTTGCTGCCAGAGCTGGCGGTTTTTAACCGGTTTCTTATCCGCTCAACACCAACCTCGGTCTTTCCAATCATCCATCCAGATGTTGAAACCTTTCACACAATAATCGCTGTCCGAATAGATAACATCCCCATCTTCTGCGTATTCTAATGCTTCAATTAAGGCCAGTAGTTCTAGCTCAGCATTGTCGGTTTTTCGATTGATAGTAAAGCTCTCTTCATGAACAATCTCATTGTCTTCATTCATGAACCAGCCCAATGCCACCTCGTGTACATCCGTGTTGGTTGTTTGGTGCAGCGCCGTCTACGTAAATTGAATAACTCATTTTTTATCTCTCTCTAATTACAAAAAGGGCACATGACTTTGCTTAGCCAGCGCCCCTTTGATGATGTGATTTGATGTTTGTGTTACTGAAAGGATTCTTGGTTGTCTCGCAGTGCTAGACGTTGCTCCATCCATTCCTCGATTTCACTTTCTACCCAAGCCACGGCACGCCCACCGAGTGGCACACCTTTAGGAAAGTCGGTTTCATCAGCCATGAACTTGTAGATAGTGGAGCGGCCTAGTCCTGTTAGTTACATCACTTCTTTTAGTCGTAGAAATCTCATGGGAATTGTCTCCTGTGTATATACCAATGGGATAAGCAGCTATTGTAAAAAAATGCAGTCGGTCTAATCTGAACTAGAGCCAAAGAAGTAACGCGCTTCTTTCCATGCTTCAGCAAGATTGCTCATCCGCTTAAAGACACTGTTCTTTATGTTAGTGTCAGTGCTCTTACAGCGTGTACCCAAGCTGTTTTCAGATGCCCCACAATTTCGTTACGCTTCTCCATGTAAATAGCATCACCAAAATTCTGCTTATAATCAGTAAACAACATCACTTGATAATGGTGCGAACGGCTATCCGCTCGCTTACGCCACACGTAATACAACGAATCGATGTTCAGGTTCTCTTTTAGGATTTCAAAGTAGTCCTTAAGGGTACTGAGATCAGTGTCTTGATGGTCTTTAGGCTGGTATAAGTCCAAACGTGTAGCGAGAACGGTTTCAAACTGACTGAGTGCCTGTTCAAAGACATCGACCATCGAGGTCAGTGCTGACTCGTATAACCCCTTGTCGCTGTAATACAGCGGGTAATCTTCAAAAGTTCTATCAAGGGTAATGCTTGGGAGGTAGGTTCTATTCGCCATGAGTAATGCCTTTGGTGTGTGAATGACATAGGCATTGCTCGCGTTGTATTTTTTAAGGTGAGTCGTGACTGCAACCGAAACAACGCATATTGGACTTCGTAAAATAACTTAATCGATAGAAGAGTTCATTTAGCTGCAATGGAAATCTCTCATCACCTTTCAGAAGCTCATAAACGTCATCAGCAGGGGAATAGGGAATACGCGAGCCCTGACCATCTTCTACCGTAGTCGGCTTCAATAGCCCTATTTACCTATGGTTGGAAAAACCGCATAAGCACGAGCAGTAGAAAACATCTGTGCAGTTTCTGGTGCAGACTTGAAGTTAGCGACGGTATCGTTGTAGTCATCAGCCAACGCTTGAGTGGAAGTTAAGGTTGCGAAAATCGCCATAATAGAGAATAGTTTACGTAACATAGTATTGACCCTCGAAAAAGAGGTAGGAAAAGCGGACTGCCAATAAGAAATGTTAGTTTTTGTCATTGGTTAGTAAGTTTAAATAGGCCTGCTCTTACTACAAATAATACCGCTATCTTAACCCGAGATAGACTGTTCAGCTATTGGTTTACCGACCCAAGTACACCAGATATGTGTGGCTGACTGAGGATACCAGCACGATGAATGTTATTTTCATTGCAATCGAATAGTAACATCGCAACTATCGATGCCAACGCTATCCATCAGTCCTCCTAACCAAACAAAGAGCACTAGCATAATGACAGAAATGAGCATCACCACCCATGGTAAGGAACACATAAAGATCCTGACCAATTCGTAACAACGGTCAACACTGCCGACTCAGCTATTGCTCTTTAGTGTAGCGTTATTGATTTCTATCGTAACATTTTAAAATACTATCCAACTCGTGGCTTACCAACGAAGCCTAATTTTTTCCCAACCCACAACAGCAGTGATAACGACACTAAAATAGCGAAGAAATTTGAACCTGCATCCGGATACTGGGCTTTAATAAATGCAGAGTGGCCAAATGCGCCGACAAAGAAACACGCTAGCCCCACCAAAGGAATATCTTCAGCAACAGGATTTCGCAAGTATTCTTGATAAAGTGCCTGTACGGAAAGCACTAAGGCAATCACAGGGAAAATTGAAAAGGATACGTCAGTCATTGTTATCCAAGACAACAAAGCGTCACCACAAATACCAGCAACAACAGCCAGTACTAGTGTCTTTCTTTCTGAGCCACGGTTGGTCATGCTGTTTTCATTCGACATTACTCTATCCCGCCTTTTAGTCGATTACGTTCACGTTCTTTGCGATACCAATACGCCCCTTTGGCTAGCATTCGCAACTGCATGATCAAACGTTCAGCGAGTTCATCTCGCTCACGTCGATCTAAATCTAATGCTTCAGCACCAGAACTAAACACCAAAGTAACCGATGATTCAGCTTGAGTAAATGCCTCTTCTCGGCTCATGCCTGTCGTCATTAAATACTCGGTTAATTCAGCAGAAAAGTGCTGTATTTCTCGTGCCACCGCGGCACGAAATTCAAAAGAGGTTCCCGAACGCTCACGCAGTAATAAGCGAAAAACGTTAGGGCTGCTTTCGATAAATTCCATAAAGGTTTCTACCGAAGTACGGATAACACTGCCTTCTTTGACAATGCGTTGACGAGCTTGGCGCATTAATTGGCGTAATAACAATCCACCTTCGTCAACCATGGTTAAGCCTAACTCATCCATATCTTTAAAGTGTCGATAAAAAGAGGTTGGCGCAATACCCGCTTCACGTGCGACTTCTCGCAGACTTAAGTTCGAAAAACTACGATCAGCGCTAAGCTGACTGAATGCCGCATCAATTAATGAACGACGTGTCTTTTCTTTTTGTAATGCGCGGATTCCCATTGATTTCATATGAGTCGGTTCTCTTTTAATCTCTGAGGCATACTATAACGTGATTAAGAGTGTTGTCTAAGCCACAAAACTGACCTCTTTGAAGGAAGTGACAAATTAAACGGCAACATGAACAATTTTCAACCACTTCTAAAGAAATAAGCGAAAGTCACACCATAAAATAACGTTTTTATATAATCCGCGTGATCCTCTCCACTCTCTCACTGCAACATCATTTACCACACTCCAAGATCAGTTAAAATCTCGCTACAGCAATGTTAAATAAATACAACAAGGAATAGATATGGCTAACATGAACCACTTTGATGTCATTGTCATTGGCAGCGGCCCTGGCGGTGAAGGGGCTGCAATGGGATTAACCAAAGCCGGGTTGAATGTCGCCATTATCGAAAAAGAGAGCAGTGTCGGTGGAGGCTGTACGCATTGGGGGACAATCCCATCCAAAGCTTTACGCCACGCGGTGAGTCGTATTATTGAATTTAACAGCAATCCCCTATTTTGTGCCAATAACACCAGTTTACACGCCACTTTTTCTGACATTTTAGGTCACGCAAAAACCGTTATTGATAAACAAACTCGCTTGCGCCAAGGCTTCTATGATCGCAATGAATGTACCTTGATTTTCGGCACAGCAAAATTTACGGGGAGTAATACCGTTTCAGTCACGCAAAGCGATGGCACTGTCGAACACTATACGGCTGATAAATTTGTCATCGCCACTGGTTCGCGCCCTTATCGACCTACAGATGTTGATTTCAGCCATGAACGCGTTTATGACAGCGATTCTATCCTTTCTCTTAAACATGACCCTCGCCACATCATCATTTACGGTGCTGGTGTTATCGGTTGTGAATACGCTTCGATTTTCCGTGGATTAGGTGTCAAAACCGACCTAATTAACACCCGTGATCGCCTATTGTCATTTCTAGATAACGAAACCTCCGATGCTTTGTCATACCACTTTTGGAACAGTGGTGTTGTTATTCGCAATGATGAAACGTATGAGAAAGTAGAAGGCACCGAAGACGGAGTCATTATTCACCTTCAGTCTGGCAAAAAAATGAAAGCCGATTGTCTGCTTTATGCTAATGGACGTACTGGTAATACCGATAAATTAAACCTGGCCGCCGTCGGTTTAAGTGCCGATTCACGGGGCCAGCTTGCCATTAATAGCAATTACCAAACAACGGTTGAACATGTTTATGCGGTGGGTGATGTGATTGGCTACCCAAGCTTAGCAAGTGCTGCGTATGATCAAGGGCGCTTTGTTGCTCAAGCGATTACTCAAGGGCAAGCGCAAGGGCACCTCATTGATGATATTCCTACCGGTATTTACACCATTCCAGAAATTAGCTCTGTTGGGAAAACAGAACAAGAGCTAACCGCGGCCAAAATTCCATATGAAGTAGGCCGTTCTTCTTTTAAACACCTAGCTCGCGCGCAGATCGCAGGAAAAGACATCGGAAGTTTGAAAATTCTATTCCACCGCGAAACCAAAGAAATTTTAGGTATTCACTGCTTTGGTGAGCGTGCCGCTGAGATCATCCACATCGGCCAAGCCATTATGGAGCAAAAAGGCGAAGCTAATACTATCGAATATTTCGTTAATACTACCTTCAACTACCCAACTATGGCTGAAGCCTATCGTGTGGCGGCGTTGAATGGGCTTAACCGCCTATTCTGAATTAGCGGTATGTTGAATGTAATTAACCTGAACTCGGGATAAAAAAGAAGGGAACTAAAAGCTGGTTCTGCGATCAGATCTTTCGACCAAGAGAGAACAATCGCAAAGGAACCAGCTATGCATAAACTAGTAGACTTATTTTGCCATGT
>NZ_CAWPQZ010000034.1:0-43907 GCF_963889785.1 Vibrio sp. S12_S33
CTGCACACTGGAAGGGATGAACAACAAGATAAAGCTAATCAAGCGAATGGGTTATGGGTATCGAGATACAGACTACTTCTTCTTGAAGATAAAAGCGGCTTTCCCCGGAAAGCCGCGATGAACCTAAAAAAGGGCTTTGCTGAAAAAACCCTTGTTCTACATTGATACTCAAATCTTAAACAGCGACGATTATACCTGAGTAGAAAGCTTAGGTGTTGGCGTCTTTTTATCTCGATAGCTGAACCAAATATAAGTTACAACGATAGAGAAAAACATGTATGACAAAGCAAACACGATAGGAGACGTTATCAAATCAGCCGACACTCCCCACATTACGCCCACAACAGTGATGGAAAGTTTGGCGAATAGGCCGCAAATTAATAGAAATAGTGCGAATTCTGGCACTCTAGTGCTTCTGAAGGCAAACCAGTAACAGGAGCCTACCGCTAAGGAAGATACATACAAGCCGAGTAAAAAGGAGTGGAGGTGTTCCGCAGAAGCAACACCTGCAGATACAGACGCCATCAAAATTAATATCAGTTTCATGTTGTACACCTCTTTTTAATAAAAAAGCATCCATTCATTTTTGAAATCTCATTTTGCGTATATTTTCCTCCATTCACTAATAATATCAAGTTCAAATATTGAACAATTTTGCTTGTGACGGGTGAGAAAATACAATTGTTAATCAATGGTTAACAATAAAATACACACGAAATTAGGTGTAACAATGCATTACATAGATAAAAGCATCAAAATGGAACAAATGATAACAAACCATTAACCATTGAGGTTTTTTCGCTAAAATTAGAATTTTGCGAGACAAGTACATAAACAACAAAGCACATTCTCAATCGTTGATGTGTTCAACTAATTTGCATTTTTAGCGGGAGTGTGGAGCCGTAAAGCAGAGCCTTATTCAAAAATAACTTCAAGCAACTTTTGAGTAAGACTCTCTGGCTGCGTACTTTTCTTCACGGCTGTAGCTTCCTTTGCCTTTCTTCGCTTTTTCAACTCGTATTCTAAATAGCTGGCTTGTGACCACGGCTTTGAGTGCATGATCTTTAATCTGTCCACGGCCGAGCTCTGCGTTCAAAATTTTATTATCTTCAAAACATAATTGATTGGTTTTGCAACTCATTCGTTTGTTTTTTTTGTTTTTCATATTGCCTCCATTAAAAACAAAGAGTGAACGATAGTGGTGGCGATTTTGCTCTAAAAACCACCACTGTCAATCACAAATTTTGTTGCTGACGATTTGAATAATTGAGCCCATTTCAAGTACAGTTGCAATAAAATGCCAAATAGAGCATAAAACATGACTATTTTTGGAAAGTTTTTCGAGATTTGTCTAGTTATGATTGACAAGATAAAAGTTTAAACTAGACTTTGCCGTAGCTAGAAAGCAGTTCGTTGTATACAAATACGTTTCGTTGGATTACTTGTAACTCCCCCGTCGTGTCGTACGCAATAGCAATCTACTTTTCCACGCTATCCGCGCCGTAATCGGCTGTAAAAATTTTTTCATTAGGATATTAAAATGTCTAACACAGTTACTGGTACAGTAAAATGGTTCAACGAAACTAAAGGCTTCGGCTTCATTCAACAAGAAAACGGCCCAGACGTTTTTGCTCACTTCAGCGCAATCAAAGGTGACGGTTTCCGTACTCTTGCTGAAGGTCAAAAAGTTGAGTTTGAAGTATCTCAAGGTCAAAAAGGCCCTCAAGCTGACAACATCCGCCTAGTATAATTTTTTTACTAAGCATTCTAATAGCCAGCATCTTGCTGGCTATTTTCGTTTTTGTCTCTCAGAAATCAATACCATGGCCCTCAAACCAACTATCTATAAATTCCGTATCTCGCTCACTGATATCAACCGTGATCACTATGATTCTCTCAATCTGACTATTGCTCAGCATCCTTCAGAAAATAACGAGCGCATGATCGCACGTATTTTAGCTTTTTGCCTCAATGCATCGCCAGACCTGATGTTTACTAAAGGCTTATCATCCATCGAAGAACCCGATATCTGGCTTAAGTCTTTAGATGACCAAATCCAGTTATGGCTAGAAGTCGGTGAACCTGATGCCGATCGCGTCAAAAAGGCAACTCGCCTAGCCAAGCAAGTAAAAATCTATAGCTTCAACACTAAATCGAATGTTTGGTGGGAACAAAATAAAGGCAAATTTGGTTATATCAACGTCGATGTTATTCGCTTTGAAGCAGAATCAATTGAAAAACTGGCATCAACTCTCACCCGAGGAATGGAACTCTCTGTGATGATCAGCGGATCTTCTATTTTCGTCGATGGAGAAAACGGCTCACATGAAATTGTGTGGCAAGAATTACAAATCAAGAGCGCTTGATGGCGTCTATTGATGCTCATTATCTGTGATATCAAGGCTCTTTCGAGCCTTGAACATTATGGTGATTTACAAGTTAGCGTGAGGACCAAAAACTTCATAGTGAATACGAGATTTATCGACACCTAGGCTTTCTAACTGCTCAACAATAAACTGCATAAATCCAATTGGCCCACAAACATAGAAATCACCATTGTGTAGTGGCAACGGCACTTTATCCAACTGCATTTGTCCATTTCCTTCAGTCGATAAATCGCTATTTAGATACCAAACCTTTTGTTTCCAGTCATTGGACTTAATCAGCTCTGCCGTTTCATCAATAAACGAATGTTGAGCAGGGCTGTTGCAAGCATGTAAATAGGTTACGTCACGCTTTT
This sequence comes from Vibrio sp. S12_S33, assembly GCF_963889785.1. NCBI lineage: Bacteria > Pseudomonadati > Pseudomonadota > Gammaproteobacteria > Vibrionales > Vibrionaceae > Vibrio > Vibrio sp. S12_S33. Next base: position 2,741 of record NZ_CAWPQZ010000034.1, read on the forward strand.
TGACCTGAGCAAAGTGTTGCAACATCGCTTGCATTGGCGTCGCGCCAATTCCCGCAGAAATCAGCACTACAGATGCTTCACGTTCTACGTAGAAAAAGTCTCCCGCTGGCGCATACAATTTCACACAATCTCCCACACACAACTCATCGTGCAGATAATTCGAGACAACACCGGGATTTTGCGTATTAAAGCCTTCTCGTTTGACTGAAATTCGGTAGTCCTTACCATTTGATTTTTGTGACAACGAATACTGGCGTATTTCATTATATTGAGATGATTTAGGTTTCACTTCTATACCTATGTACTGCCCCGCTTGGTAATCTAATACGCTTTCTTTATCGGTAGGAGCAAAGATAAAACTCGTCACCAATTCCGATTCTTTTACTTTCTCTTGAACGATAAACTCGCGTGCATTTTCCCAACCACCTAACGCTTGTTTACGTTGTAAGTACAACTCGCCTTCCCGAGAAATAAATACTTGAGCTAAAAACAGGTAGGCAGCAGTCCAAGCCTCTTCAACTTCACTCGTAAAAGCTTCACTGGCGAGTTCTCGTAATGTTTCGATAAGGTGAAGACCAACAATTTGGTAATGATCGGGTTGAATGTTAAAGCTGGTGTGCTTGTGGGCAATTCGCTCAACTGCGCTGGTCAGCACTGCTAGGTTATCAATATTTTTTGCATAAGCTGCAATCGCTTCAAATAAAGCCACACCTTGGCGCCCGGTCTGTTGATGTGTCATGTTAAAAATATCTTTCAGCTCAGGATTATGTGAAAACATTCGCTCATAGAAATGTTTGGTTAAGGCCGGTCCTGTAGATTCAAGTAACGGTATGGTGCTTTTTACAACGTTGATATGGTGGTCGTTGAGCATGACTGAAATTCTCCTCAGATTTTATTTTTTGTTATTTATAAGATGATGTTTTTCACTCTCATCTAATTGCACAACACGTGCCAAATCATACGTCATTGATTTTAATAAAAATAGTATCAAAAACCTTAAGTAAACAAGTCAATAAAACCCTTTCAAATAGGTCATATTGACACTACAATATCAGAAAAACATCACGAATATTATTTCTATGCAAGATATCTCTATCTCCACTCTAGTCGAAATGACGATTGGGTTAGCCAGTGGCTCAAATGATCACGATCGATTCAATCGCCTACTCGATGCGATCCGCAAAACCATCCAGTGTGACTGTGTGGTACTCCTTTCTCGCCAGGGGGAGTTACTTATTCCTCTTGCTATGCAAGGTCTGACTAGAGATACATTAGGTCGCCGATTTTTAATCGAAGAGCATCCTCGTTTTACACAGATCTGCCAAGCCAAATCGCCGATAAGGTTTGATACGCACTCTCCGCTACCAGATCCTTTTGATGGCCTGTTAATGATGCATGATGGCGATCTTCCAATGCATTCCTGCATGGGCTTACCACTACTCTTTGGCGACGAATTGCTAGGGATTCTGACGCTCGATAGCCTGACACCAAATGTGTTTGACCACATACCAACAAGAAGCCTTGAAGTGTTATCGGCTATTGCCGCCTCGACACTAAAAATGGCATTGACTTTTTCACAATTAGAAGCCCAAGCTAAACAATCCCAACAACGCTTCGAAGAACTCAACGAAGAAGTATGGGACAGAGACGGCGGTGAAATCATTGGTTCTAGCACGGCAATGCAAATAATGAAAGCCGATCTCGAAGTGGTTGCTCCTTCCAATTTCAACATTTTGATTCACGGCGAAACAGGGGTTGGTAAAGAATTAGTGGCGCGTACCATTCATCATCTTTCATCTCGAAAACGTCAGCCTTTGATCTACGTAAACTGCGCCGCTATTCCTGAAAACTTAGTGGAAAGTGAACTATTTGGCCATGTAAAAGGCGCATTTACAGGTGCAGATCGACATCGTTTAGGCAAATTTGCCTTAGCCGATGGTGGTACCCTGTTTTTAGATGAAATCGGCGAGCTTCCACTTACCGCGCAAAGCAAGATCCTAAGAGCGTTACAAAATAATGAGATTCAACCGGTCGGAAAAGATCACGTACAAACCATTGATGTACGAATATTGGCTGCGACAAACCGAGATCTAAAAGTAGAAGTCGAAGCCGGACGCTTTCGTGCTGACCTTTATCATAGGCTCAGTGTTTACCCTATCCATGTGCCATCTCTGCGCGAACGCAATGGTGATGTTACATTACTCGCTGGTTATTTCTTAGAGCAGGCTCGGCGAAAACTTGGTATTGTACAACTTAAAATTGACCCGCTGGCTTTGGAGTCGCTGCTGCATTACTTCTGGCCGGGTAATGTCCGAGAGCTTGAGCATGTTATTAATCGTGCAGCACTAAAGGCTCGTGCTAAGAAAAATGCATCTAACCTAGTTACTGTAACCTGCCACGATATTGGTGAACTGGATAATGGCATTTCGTTCAACACTTCAAATGAACAAATACCGCAAACAGAAGAGGCCAACATTAACTGGCGCGTAGGCTTACGTGAAGCCACAGATGAATTCCAAAGAAAGGTAATCAGTGAAGCGTTAACTCGAGCCGATTTTAACTGGGCAGAAGCCGGAAGACAGCTACAAATCGATCGAGCTAATTTAACTCGACTCGCAAAAAGACTTGGTATCTCAGTGACAAAAACACATTCAATTAAACGTTAAATAAAGCGAGTCATATGACTCGCTTCAATCGATACAATTATGGTGTGGCTAATCCACCAACGTATTAGCCACACCATTCATTTCTCGAGGAAAGGCTTTTTCGTACTCTTGCATGAAATCTTCACGGATCAACTGCTCAAGATGGTTGGCTCTTTCGGTTGGGCAGAAAATCATAAAGTGAACGACTTGTTCACCTGCAGCAGTGCTGCTGATCTGAATATGGGGCTCTGCATTGGGCAAATCTACACCCGCGTGTTTTTCGATCATATTATTGTAGCGCCGTGCAACATCAATAAAATGGGCAAAATGCGCTTCAATTTTCTCATGCATGATTGGTAGAAGCGGAAACAAGTTAACGAAGTTTGGCACCACAATCGAGAAATTATGAAACACATAACGCTTCATAAAATTAAGATTTTTGACTGGGAAAGTAAAAAACATGCTATTAGGAAGAGTCGCTGTTTTGCCCGTATAGTGATATTGACCATGGTTAAGGTCAATTTCTTGAATCACCGTTGCCATTAAGTTGTGCTCGATCACCTCACCACTTAATTTTCCCACTTCAATCCAATCACCTATTCGAAATGAACGAGAACTTGCACGCTGAATTGAGCCCGTAAAACAGAGGATAATCTCTTTCGATGCCACAACAATCGCAACCGCAATAGCAGTCACTGACAATGCAAATTGGTTGATCTCGGACTGCCATAACACGAACAAGATGACGATCGTCAAACCAAATATTCCATTCTTGGTTCGTGACATCCATTTACGTTGTTCCTCTGTAATGAAAGCGACATCACCTCGAATCTGGGATAGCACCAAACGACGAATCAAAATGATCAGCACCATTATTAACGTGGTGAATACCAATTTATGCGTGAGAAGAAAGTCCCAAACCGCGACTGCTTTCTCCATACTAATCCCCTTCATTACTGTATCGAACGACGACCATCTGTTAGCGTTATTTCGCTTATTATTGATTTGCATTATAACTGAATGAAAGGATAAAAAAGGATATGGGCACAATTAATATGCGCCCTGTCAAAGCTTTGTAATGGGATACCCCTCTTTAGTGCTCGTTCGGAAACGCTAAAGAAGGTATGTCTTAATTTGGTTGACTGGTTAGTGCTGTTTTTTCCGCCAGTTTAACGATCACATTGACCGCCTTTTCCATCCCTTCTACGCTGATAAATTCATGGATGCCGTGGAAGTTATAGCCACCAGTAAAGATGTTCGGACATGGTAGTCCCATAAATGAGAGCCTTGCGCCATCAGTACCGCCACGAATTGGTTTAATCAATGGTTCAATATCGCAGTCAATCATCGCTTGTTTTGCAAGTTCAATCACTTGTGGATGAGGCTCGACCATCTCTTTCATGTTGAAATAACTGTCCGTTAACACCAGTTCAACACGACCTTTTTCAAGACGATCATTCAGTTCTGCTACTTTTTTTTGCATAAATGCTTTACGAGCATCCAAACCTTCACGGTCGAAGTCTCGAATAATATAACCCAATTCTGAACGAGCAACACTCATCTCCGCAGATTTCAGATGGTAAAAACCTTGGTAACCTTCAGTTGTTTCAGGTGTTTCATCCATTGGCATCATCAACTGAAATTGCGCAGCAATGTTCATCGAATTGACCATTTTGTCTTTTGCAGTTCCAGGATGCACATTAATACCGTGACAAATCACATCGGCACTGGTTGCATTAAAGTTTTCGTATTCAAGCTCACCAACTGGCCCTCCATCAATGGTGTAAGCCCATTGCGCCCCAAATTTTGCCACATTGAATAAATCAGCACCGCGACCAATTTCTTCGTCTGGTGTAAAACCAATACAAATATCACCATGAGCAATACTCGGATCCGCAATCAACACCTCTATCGCGGTAATAATTTCGGCAATACCGGCTTTATTGTCTGCACCAAGCAGTGTGGTGCCATCGGTCGTAATTAAGTTATGACCATGCAATTGGTGCAAGTCTGGGTACTGAATAGGCGACAACACTTCATCACCTTTTCCAAGCGCAATATCGCCACCTTGATAATTTTCAACAAGTTGTGGTTTAACATTTTTTCCAGAAGCATCAGGAGCAGTGTCCATATGCGCGATAAAACCAATGGCAGGAACGGGATAATCCACGTTTGATTCTAACTTAGCCATCACATAACCGTGATCGTCTACGCTCACTTCAGTTAGACCTAAATCTATCAACTCATCACACAACTTATGAGCGAAAGGCTTTTGACCTGACGAGCTTGGACATTGTGAATTGGCAGGATTTGATTGTGTATCAAAAGTAACATAACGCAGAAAACGGTCGACAAGATTTTCCATAGCAAATACTCAAGAAGTGAAAACATCAGCGTATTTCAATAATGATATACGCAGTTAATTGCATCCTATACTACGCGCTCATTTGAAACAGTATTTGCTATAAATCAGTTTTTTTTACGATTACTGCGTTGCTCAAGGCGCATCAATCCACACAAGGCAAACGTATCAACGATTTTCACCACATCAAACTACCCGCAGCAGACATGATGCCCGCCAGCAAGGAAAGCAATTCCAAACGTGTCATACGCGATAAAAATGGACGAACCTCACAGCGAGGATTTAATGACAAAACAGAAACGGTTAAATTGGAATGAAAATCACACACTGAAATAAAATAAGCGAAGTGAACAGTAATTAATTCGTACTTATCCGATTTTGTGACTAACTTTATTTAGGTCTCCTAACATGCTCTAAATAAAAATCACTAGCAACGTCACGCCTCTTGTGGTCATTTGACCCAAGAGGCATTTTTATAAACCGGGCTGGTTAAGCGCATTCATACCAAACGGTCTGGCGTTGCAGGCAGCGAATATAGTTAATGTAGTTTCAAACTGAAAGGAGTTAGTTTACGACTTCCAAATCAGTTTCAGGCACACAGCTGCACGCTAACGCGATGCCCATATGACGTTCATGATCTTGTAATGCTGGTACTTCTGGTTGATGCACTTTGCCTGACTCAACCGTTACCTTACAGGCTCCACAAAAACCAGCTCGACAGCTATTCGCAATTGGGATTCCGGCCGCTTCGGCTTGCTCAAGCAGAGTCGTTTGGTTGTTGCCTTCAAACAGATTACCATTAACACTTAGCCGCAACGTTTTAAATTCAGCCGTCACTTTTTGCGCCACGCCAAATGCTTCTTGGTGATAAGACTCTTCCGCTACCCCTTTCTTCAATAACAAGTTTTTCGCTTTTTGCATAAAACCATCCGGCCCACATACAAACACCTGACGCTCAGCCACATCTTTGATCTGCTTGATATGAGATAAAGAGAGTCGTCCTTTTAACCCAAACCAATCTTGCGGGGCTTGGGTCAATGAAAGGAGTACTTTTAGTCCATCATGTTGTTGGTTCAATAACTCGAGCTCTTCGCGGCATGGAATATCTTCAACACTACGACATTGATGATAAAAGACCACATCTTGAATTTTTTGATGATCCGCAAGGTAACGCAACATGGAAAGCATTGGCGTAACACCACTTCCTGCGGAAAGCAGTAATAATGGCTGCTGTTGATGGCCAGATAAATGAAATGATCCATCTGGATACTGGGTGCTTAGCGTACTACCCACTTGTAAATGATCAATCAACCAATTAGAAACTCGTCCACCATCAATACGCTTCACAGAGATAGCTAAGCGCCCGGGACGCGATGGACTTGAAGACAACGTATAGCGTCGTGCCACATTTTCACCATCAATCACCACTTCGATCGGTAAATGCTGACCGGGTTGATAATGAGGAACATCACCCTGCTTCGGCTCAAGCCAGAAGGTTATGAAGTCACGGGCGATCTCTTCACGCTCAACACATGTCATAAGATGATGAGTCATACCGTGATCGAGATAAATTTCTTTTTCTTTATATTCAAGTACTTCAACAGTATCACCAACCCGAATCATCCCATCATTTTTCGCCACTAAATTTTGGCCAAAAAACACGCCACCGCGTTCATTGGCACGAAATTGAGATAAGGTTCTGAGCGGCTCTTTGGTTGGTCGGAATTCGCCCTTATTGACATCAACTGTCGTCAAAATACATCGTTCACAAGGCTTTACGGATTCAAATTCAACATCTCCGATACGAATTCGTTTCCATCCATCTTCCGCAAACGGCTCATTGGCCGTCACCACGAGGTTAGTCCGAAATTGATCCATACTATGCTGTTCGGGGCTACGACGGTTTAGCTCATCCAATGATGCTTGGCTAATCACCAAAACTGGATAACCGTCAGCAAAACTGACGTTATGGCCAATTTTTTCTCGTACTCGATTAGACTGTTCACCAGTAAACAACAACTCTACTCGCTGGCCTAAAGCCTCACTAAACCAATCGTCGGCATCGTCGGTAGTGGTATAAGCAGTAAAGTTATCGCTCCACACCTGCGCTGAAGCAGGCTGCATTTTAAAGTCTGCATAACGCAGCTTTAACGGAGATTGGTTAGCCGCAGTAAAAATCAAACCATCTGCCACCAGCGTTGAACTGATTTTTACCATACTCGGATATTTGCGAGCGGTGACCATTGAGCCGTCAGCCAATGCCATCATGAAACGTCGATCGAAAGCGAGACCTTGCTTTTCAACCCAAGCGGTTGATTGCGAAATTCCCGCCACCGATTTAACAGGGTAGATATTGATTTGAGAAAGTTGCGCTGACGACATGGCTGATCCTTATACGTTTTTTATTTCTATTTTATGCGGTGATGATAATGCAAAACCGTCAACGTGACTAACTCTACAAAGAGATGTGATTCCTCTGGCTGGAAATAAAAAGATGAAATCCCTCCCCTTTTCCTCTATCATCCTATCGCCTAAACGTAAGCGATTGCGCGCACAGTAATGAAGAATATGTTTAGGCTCCAATCAGCCAATTTTTCCGGTGGGAGCATTCAATGAAAACACTTACGATCACTCGTCCTGACGACTGGCATGTACACTTACGTGATGGTGATGTACTGACAGATACTGTTCGAGATATCAGCCGTTACAATGGCCGCGCACTGATAATGCCAAATACCGTCCCACCAATTACTACCACTGAATTAGCGTTATCCTACCAAGAACGTATTATGGCGCAAAAACCACGCGATTCTTTCAAACCACTGATGACGCTTTATCTCACCGATAACACCACTGCCGATGAAATCCGTAAAGCGAAAGCATCCGGTGCCATTGTCGCCGCTAAACTCTACCCTGCTGGTGCTACGACAAACTCAGACTCTGGTGTCACTTGTGCGAAAAACATTTATCCGGTGTTAGAAACGATGCAAGATGTTGGCATGCTATTACTGATCCATGGAGAAGTGACGGCTCACGATGTGGATATTTTTGACCGAGAAAAAGCCTTCCTCGATACGGTTCTTGCTCCTATCGTTAATGATTTCCCTAAGCTCAAAATTGTGTTGGAACATATCACGACTGCCGAAGCGGTAGAATTTGTGAAAAATGCGAACGACAATGTGGCAGCCACTATCACCGCGCACCATCTAATGTATAACCGCAATCACATGCTTGCCGGTGGTATTCGTCCTCATTTCTACTGCTTACCGATCTTAAAACGTAATACCCACCAGCTTGCATTAATTCAAGCAGCAACATCTGGCAGTAAGAAATTTTTCCTTGGTACCGATTCAGCGCCACATGCAAAAGGCAAAAAAGAAGTGGCTTGTGGTTGCGCAGGTTCCTATACTGCCCACGCTGCACTTGAGCTCTATGCGGAAGTTTTTGAGCAAGTGAATCAGCTTGGTAATCTTGAGGCGTTTGCCAGCCATAATGGCCCAGATTTTTACGGCCTACCACGCAATAGCGATACCGTAACGCTCGTCAACGAACCATGGTCTGTGGCTGACAGCATGCCTTTTGGCTCAGACACCGTAGTGCCGATTCGAGGTGGTGAAACCGTCGCTTGGACGGTTAAATAACATTACAAAGACGAAAAAGGGAAGCAGCAGCTTCCCTTTTCTCTACCACTTTGCCTCGACGATCAGGGTGTGAGTTTAGGTTGATACTCAAGTAACACCATCACTTCACTGTGGTCAGTATGTGGAAACATATCAAACCATTGCAATTTTTTTGGCACATAATCAGGCATGCCCTGCATATCCGCTAATAACGTTTCCGGGTTACAGCTTGAGTAGATAATATGCTTTGGTGATAAAGCAACCAACTGCTCAACTAATTGTATTCCTAATCCACGCCGTGGGGGGTTAACCAACACCAATTCTGGCGCGTGTGATTGAGTTAATGAATACTGCGCGGAGTCCAGTGCAGCAAAATCTAAATTGGTGACCCCCATTGCCTGCGCCGAACGCTTAGCACTGGCTATCGCTTCTGGTTCTATCTCAATTCCAGTAACGGCCGTCTCAGAACTCGCGCAGTGCAGGGCAAACCCACCCACACCACAAAAGAGATCCCACATGTAGGCGGGTTTAATGTCGCTCACCCACTCCCTTGCTGTCGCGTACAATTGTTCAGCAACCTGCGGATTAGTTTGAAAAAAGCTCTTGGGACGAATCACCATTGGGACCTGGTTAAATTGTTCAACAAGGTGTTCACTAGCTGTCAAAAAGATCTCTTCTTCACCTTCAAGTCGCGCCATATGGATCGGTTGAAGATTGACCGAAACCACTTTCACTGATGGAAACTCAGCAATAAGGCGCGCTAAGTTATTCTCAATTCGTGCCATCGCAGTTCGGCTTCGAAGCACAAAACGCAACATAAATTCACCGCTGTGTGCGCTACGAGTTAACAAGACGAATTTCAGCTCTCCTTTTTTCTTTGTTTTATTGTAAGGAGGAATACCCGATGTACGAATCCACTCTTGCAAATACGCTAGCAACGCTTGCATGTCTTGAGGATAAAGCGGGCAATTAACCAGTGAAACGGAGATTGACTCACCATTGGATAACGTTTCTACACCGAGAATCGGCGCATGCGCAGCACCAAGCACAACCATTTTCGCTTTATTACGAAAAGCTGTGTCTTGGCTCATGACAGGTTCAAGCCATTGCTCTGGCATGTTTGCAGAAAATAATGATTTCAGTGCGAAATCTTTGTTAGCAATTTGAGTGGCGTAAGGCAGCGGACAATAAGTGCAAGAGCGGCACTGGTGCTGATTATAGAATTCACACTGCATGGTAGTAATTGCCAAAAAAAGAAAAACGCTAGTTTATTCATCTAATAGCAAATCACCATTTAGGTTCATTATCTTCACCACAAAAATATTTTAGCGTGAAGGTCTTAATTGGTTGGCAATACTCCACACCACAACCACCGCTAAACCAGCCAACAAACCGACAACGCCATTCAACACCACAGGGACAAGGGCGGTCAATAAAGAAAGATTGGGTAATGCAGAAACTATCGGTTCCAGCGCATGGTGCACCCACGGCACATTGTGCACCACAATACCACCACCGACTAAAAACATCGCGGCAGTTCCAACAATAGTCAGTCCTTTCATTAATTTTGGTGCGAAACTAATTAACCCTTTGCCAAGACGAAATTTTAACCCGCTACCGTTTGAAATACGTTCTAAATAAAAACCTAAGTCATCAAGCTTAACGATGGCAGCAACCAGCCCATACACGCCGATTGTCATGATGACGGCAATTAAGCTCACCACTAAGATCTGAGTGATCATATCGTGCCCTTGTACTGTACCCAGCGCTATCACGATGATCTCAGCCGACAAGATGAAGTCCGTACGAATTGCACCAGCGATTTTGCGTTTCTCATACTCTTCAATGGAGGTGCTACCCAATTCCGCCTCATCAGAACTTGGCTGATGACTGTTATGGGAATGAAAAAACTTCTCCAAAATCTTTTCAGCGCCTTCAAAACAGAGAAACAGCCCACCCAATAACAGCAAGGGCACAATTAACCACGGGATTAACGAGCTCATCAACAGTGCTGCGGGAACCAATATCAGCTTGTTGCGAAATGAACCTTTTGCAACCGCCCATACAACGGGTATTTCACGTTCAGCCGCTACGCCAGACACTTGTTGAGCATTCAATGCTAAATCGTCACCTAATACGCCCGCCGTTTTCTTCGCGGCCATTTTTGACATCAGTGCCACGTCGTCCAGTACGGTGGCAATATCATCCAACAAGGTTAATAAACTTGCGCCTGCCATATTTTGTTCTCACTTAATACTATGAAGTAACGAAATGTAACACCAATATGAGGGCGTGATAAACAATCACAATGCAAAAAATTGCACATTCAGCACCAGCCCAGAAATCGTTGATAGCGCAAGTATCAATAAGGTTGCATCCGCTAAGTTCGGCTATTAAGCTCAAAGCTACATTACAGTGACCGTAAGGAATGTCATGCAAATTAACACCCACTACTCGATTGGCACCCCAGGACAAAAATGGGGCGATGCAGAGCGTCAAGCGTGGCGAGCACAAACCACAATTAAACGTGAATACCAACACGAAGTCGTCCCTAAAATTCTCGCTCTTCAAAACGACTTTGATGTTGAGCAATACGGCGCTCTTTCTTACGATACCGCTCGTTATCCACTGTTTTGTGTCAAGAGCCGAGACTGGAGCAATGATAAACCCACTATCTTGATTACGGGTGGTGTTCACGGTTATGAGACTAGCGGCGTTCATGGTGCATTGAAATTTTTAGCCACTCAAGCCAAGCGCTACTTAACTCATTTTAATATTGTTTGCACGCCTTGCGTAAGCCCTTGGGGATACGAAACCATCAACCGTTGGAACCCCAATGCACTGGATCCAAATCGCTCATTTTATGCTAATAGCCCCGCAGAAGAATCCGCCAACCTAATGGCATTGGTTGAAAGCATCGGAGAGGTCTTGGTTCATATCGATTTACACGAAACCACCAATACTGATGAAAGTGAATTTCGCCCAGCACTCGCAGCACGTGATGGTATTGAATATATTGAAGACTCTATTCCAGATGGCTTCTACACCGTTGGTGATAGTGAAAATCCAGTAACAGAGTTTCAAGCAGCAGTGATTGAATCAGTAAAAAAAGTCACTCATATTGCCCCAGCCGATGAGCATGGCGACATTATTGGGTCACCAGTGGTACAAGAAGGTGTCATCAATTATCCGATGAAAGCATTAGGTTTATGTGGCGGTATGACCAATTGTCAATATGGGACTACAACTGAAGTATACCCAGATAGCCCAACCGTCACCGATGAAGAGTGTAACAATGCACAGGTAGCTGCCATTATCGGTGCGCTAGATTATGTGCTTGCAGTTAAAGGCATATAGTATTTCGCCGATCAGTTGTCCTTTCAATACTAGGCATTGCAGTAATGGCCCCTTAAGCAAAAACAACTAGCTACTTAAACATTTAGCTTCAAATTAAAAAGCCGTCTTCAAAAAAGAAGACGGCTCATATTATTGTTTTAAATTAAATACGACTAGTTACGCTATAACGCTTTTTACTTGAGACACATCAGACCACGCTGTTGTCACTGCGACACGAGATTTACTACCGAGGTTATCGATAAAGCCATTATCACCAGCCTGAGGCTCAAAGCCACTCATGGCTTGAACTAACACATCAATCGCGTTATCAGACAGAACTGTGCACTCTCGCTCACCTTCAGTATCTTTCTCACCCATCGTAATCACAACTTGTGCTCGATTACCATTAAAGTAATCACTAAAAGTTACTGAGCCGATATGTTCAAAGTTCGCCTGATCAGTATCGCCCTCAAGGTCACGTAGAATCGACAGCTTCAGGTCATAACCACTGCGTTCAAACCATAGTTTCTGCCAATCGACACCATTGAAAACAATGTTGTCTTCGCTACGAATGTCTTCCACAAGGTTGTCGATAACATCGCCACTTACGACAAAACTGTCCACATCTGTGCCACCTTTGAACGTATTTTGATAACCACCCAACACCATCAGATCGCGCCCTTCGCCACCGTTGAATTGACTGAACTTAGAGATGGCCGCTGCGATAAGATGATCCTCGCCCTCACCGCCATTCAACACAGCGTGATAGCCCATTAGCTTCACAACATCGTTGCCAGCGCTTGCATTGATACGGTTGTAGTTACCGAAGACATTGGCAAAGTCATCGCCAGCGCCTAGCTCTACTTGGTTGTTGTTGCCAATCGTCACGGAGTAGTCTTGATCGTCACCCGTATCCACACGGTTGAAGTTGCCAGACGTGACCACGTAGTCGCGGCCTGCACCAGTGTCAATTTCCCCACCTTCACCAAAGACAAACGACTGGTCATCACCGGCACCAAGGAAGACATGGTTAATGCGTCCTGCAACCACTGCCGTGTCGTTGCCATCACCACCAAACATCATGTTTTCACGTCCCATCAGAACGCCCATGTCATTGCCTTCGCCGCCCGTGAAGATGTTTGACGTGCCTGTTGCGTAGAACACATCATCGCCTCGTCCACCCCAGAAGTTGTTGTTGTCTCCTAGATACGCACCGAGATCTTTACCATCACCACCCCAGTTGAAGTTGTAGTTTCCTAGGGAGAGGTTGATGTCACCATCACCTTGGAGATGGCCACTGTTACGAAGGAAATCAAATGTTTTCTCCTTCATGTTCAGCAGATCAGCGGTGAGATTCTCTTTAAGATTTGCCACCAGCGATTTCATCTCTTTCTGCTTGTCTTGACTAAAAATAGTGGCAAACAAGTTAGGCAGGTTAAGTGAGTTAAAGCCGAAGGCACGATCTGGTGTTTCTGTTGTTTCAGTGCTGCCATCAGCCACAGTCGCACCTTGCGTACTGTTCAAGGTCTCACCATTGAGAGAAACCGAAGGCTTGCTCTCTTCCTCTTCTGGCGCTTTCTCTTTCAGTCCATGAGTTTCAGCAAAAGACTTAATGCCATCCGCCCCCATGTTGATACCCGCCTCTAGGCTATTTACTAGCTTGGTAGGATCAACAAAGGCTTGCAGTTGGTCACCACTGAACTCACCAATGACCTCCAACATCTCTTTGAGAATCGCCACGCCATCAACAGCTTCACCATTACGCGAAACAATGTGACCTGACGCGGTGTAATCCACGCCAAAAATATCCGCCAGCGTGGTCTCTGCACCCACACCAGCTAACTGACCTAATAGCTTATTCTTAAGCTGACGAGGCAAATCTTCTGGCGTGTAGGTGAAGGTCGTTTTGGCCTGACCCGTGGCAGAGAACTGTTGTGTCATGAGGCCAAACAATGAACCTAGGTTGGTATCCAAAATAGACTGGATGTTGTCACCAAACATGAAGTTCCAGTTACCTGTCGTCACTTGGATATCCGCACCTTGACCACCCACGGCAAAGTTAAACGCAAGCTTCTCATTGGCTTGACGCAGCTTATCTGCACGGCTGAGCTTGCTGGTGTCATTATTACCGTTGCCGCTTAGCCATTGATTGTACTGCTTGTTCAGAGCAGCTTCCGCATCGTGCTTCAAGCCACGGCTACTGCGCTCATTCTGCGAGTCCAGTTCAACCAAGCTGGTGTAATCAACACTGCTGCTCTGATCCAAACCAGACATATCTTTGACGAACTTCTTCGCGCCAGACAATGTCCATTGCTGTTCTTGAGCCGCGAGCCAATCTTTGCCCTCACCCGAAGTGGCAATGCTTTGTAGCACACCCGAAATACGAGCGGCACCGTCAAACGGGTTGACCAATGGCGGAGTCGGAATTGACTTATCCATCATCACAATCAGATCATTGCTTCGACCTTTGTTGAAGCTCACATTGCGATTACCCATGAACATTTGCGCACCTTCTAGTGCCTGATAACCACCAATATCGAAGCTGTGCTTGCTCTCACCATTGCCGATGTGAACCATGACGTTATTGTCACCAAAGGCCAACGACTTAAAGCCACCCGTGCCGACTTTGATGCCCACATTCGATGTACCCCAGTTCACTACCGTAAACTCACCATCACCCGCGTTGACTTGAATGTTACCTGAGTAGCTGAGTTTGTTGTTTGCAGAAGAAGATGAGATCTCTGTCTCCGCTTTGCGTTTTTCTGGCGCATCAAACACATCTTTGTTGTCACCGATTGCACCACGAGCTGGCTCGTCAACGTCGCTGACACCAACACGAGAAAGATTGATATCCCCTTCAGCGACACCATTACGAATGCGTTCATCTCGGGAAATAACTTGTCCCTGCTCATTCCAGCTCAGCGAAACTTTACTATTTACCGCTTTGTGAACCCAGCCACCTCTACCATCCAAAGATAGTTTGCGCCCCATTTCAGTTATGCGAATAAGTGCATTTCGAGCAGAGACATCCACACGAAGACCATTGCTATCCATAGCAGTGATAAATTGATGACCAAAGCCTTTCAGCATGTCATGACTTACCAAAGAACAACCCACCACACTGATATGATCTGGCTTGATGCTAACATTTTCCATTTGGCTAAATGTCTGCTGGAATTTTGCCAGTTTCACTGCAAGCTTATCGGCACTGTAGCCGCTTAAGCGAGTATTGCTGTTTTCTGAACGACGACTACCATGACCTACTAACTGCCAACGTAGCTTTCCATCCAGTTTAGACGGATCGCCATACACCACGCGGTAGTTGCCGTCTGAATCGAGCTGCACCACTACACTGCTTTCTGGGTGCTTACCTGCAAGTTTCGCAGCCGCTTTTGCAACGACAGCATCGTTTTCCATTTGCACGATGATTTGGCCGTCAAAGCGGGTTTCGCCACCGCCCGCATTTGGAGTCACAACAACACTCTCCCAGTCATTCACATTTTGGTTGTGAAGAGCGGTATTTGCACCACTCAAACTGTCCTTAAACGTGATCTTCGGTTTGTTAGCAACATCATCGTAGACAACTCGTAGACTCACATCGTCTTGTGCCACTGTGAACTGGTTCGAATCACTGACTTTAAGTGCAGGAAGATCGAGACGGTGTGTGATACCTGGAACGAACCCTTCAATACCTTTGTGAGACTGCAAATGCGCTTTACCATAGATGGCAACGAACTTTTCGCCATCAGGCAGATTTTGTAATACTTCCACCGCAATGTTGTTCGCAGCACCAGCACGGTACATCAGACCGTGTTCTGTTCCATGAACGTTTGGACGTGCAGAGCTGTTTGCATCCAGCGCGACAATGCGCATACCGTTAGCTCGAGCATTTTCGAACAGAGTGACATCGAGATGCTTGGTTTTCAGCATTGCGCTTAGCTCAGTCGACATCACACCCGTAGCTAGGTAGCGATCAATCAACGGCTGCGCAAGGTCTGAACGTAAATGCTCAAGGCCTATGACAGTAACTCCCTGTTTTTTCAGTGCATCCATCTGTTCATTAATAAAGCGCAGGCCATTGACGTCGCTGCCATGTACTTCACCAATCAAGAGGCCTTTACGATCTTCCAAAAGAACCGAAAGCTGCTCGTCAACACCCGTTGCACTAGCAAGCTTATTCGTCAGCTCATCGTAGCCTTTACCTGAGTAACGACGATCCCAAGCGTCAACGTCCGTCTCATGACTACTGCGGTAGATGCCTTCAATTTGATCCATTCGGTCGGAATCAAGTTGAGACAGATAGCTTTGATCAGCGAATTTCTTCAGCAATATCATTTCAGTTGAATCACCGGAAATCGGATCCGCTTTCTTCGCCGCTTCTTTCAAGAAGTAGAACGCCATTTGCACCGATTCAACACCCGTCAAATCCTGAAGTTCTTGATAGCTATAGCCAAGATGAACCGTTTTAGTGGATCCATCCAACGTTGCTTTACTCAACAACCCATTCGACTGAGACGTTTCTAGCCACTGTTTGAAATCTGCGTAATGCTCACCAAGATCTACGTGGTACTTTGCATCAAAGCCAAGGTCACTTGATGTTTCGCCTTTGTAACCATGCTTCGGCGCCAAGTATGGGTCTTCATTGGCCCAACGAACCATCATATCTGTCAAACCTGCGTGTTTACCGTTGGCTTCTTCAATCGCGACCATAAAGATACGAGCGGCAAGCTCTGGTCTTGTTTGTGCGATGACATCAATACCCGCTTGGGCAACTTGCATCTTACCGATAAACAACGCGCTGGTGACCTGCTCTTTCAACTGCGTTAGCGCTTGATTACGCCCCGAAGTCGGGTGTTCAGCGATGTAGGCATTAATCTTCTTGTTAAGCTCAAAGCTCGCTACGATTTGATCACGGCCTTTAACCTGATGAACAAGGTCGAGTTGATCGAGAATACCTTGGTAGGATGCGCCAATCGGTTTAGCAACAACTTTTGCTCTTTCTTTCAGCTCTTGCGCTGTAAAGATTTGCGATAAATCAACCACGACCTTGGTTTCATCACCCAATGCTTCGAGATCGTTCGCGACTCCACCCGCAGGCTTTTGAATCGGCGTTGCGTCAAACACAGGTAAATCAAGGATACCCTGCATAGTGGTCTTATCGCCAAGTGTTGGCTTATAGCCCGCTAGCGTATTGCCGTCCATCACCACCACGCGGTTGAAGATCGCTTCACCTGCTTCATTTTTATTCAGCTTGTACTTTTTAGCCATGTCCAGATCGGATTTGCTGAAGAAACGCGTTAGGTAGGCGCCAAACTTCTCTGCTGACGAAAATTCAACGATGCCAGCATTTGGATCATAGAAGCCGTAAACTCGCTCGTCACCTGAACCTTTTGCCCAAGCAGCCATCGCATGCTCAGGTGCATCCAGTTCTAACAACACCGGTTTACCATTAGCCGAAACATCAGTGATCTTCTCAACCACACCGTTCACAGTCAGTGCCTGTTTCTCTTCTAGCTTTTCATGCCACACTTTCATCGACGTATCATACATAGGGTTCTTCGTATGAATAGCCGCCAAGCTGCCAAGCAATTTGCTTGCGTTGACTTTTTCACTATCTGAATAACGCGTTGGATTGCTCAGTACTGCTGCCGCTGAGTACATCTTCTCCAGCAGTTGTCTTGCAACACCAACTTGCCCATCGTTTTCCAGCTGTTTAGCGACCAGAATGAGTTTAGAAAGTGGATCACAACGCCCACCATAACCATCATTCGATAGGTTCAACAGCATTAACTGTGGCGCAAGTTGTTCCGTCGCTTTCGCATCCACTACGCCAGCAGAGGCAATTTCACGGAACAGTCGGTTGTACTTCTCAGAGTTGTCCTGGAACGTCACTTTCAGTGCACGACTTTCAATTTCCCAAGCAAGCGCACCTTTTTGCTCTGCACTCCAGTTGCCTTTAACAAACAGATCCACCAGTTGCTTGATGCTCATATCTGAACGGAAGCCGTCAACAATCGCCTTCGCATGGTCGTTTTTGTAACCATTTAGGAAATCTTGGGTGGTACGAATGTCTTTCGATTTACCCGGTACGCTAGTATCTGGTTTCAGTGCGTCACCAAAGCGTTTAAAGTCGCTATTTACTCCTTTAAGAACTTCGCCCTCAGGAACATCGCTCACTTCCGGCTTTTGAATCGGTGTTGCGTCAAACACAGGTAAATCAAGGATACCCTGCATAGTGGTCTTATCGCCAAGTGTTGGCTTATAGCCCGCTAGCGTATTGCCGTCCATCACCACCACGCGGTTGAAGATCGCTTCACCTGCTTCATTTTTATTCAGCTTGTACTTTTTAGCCATGTCCAGATCGGATTTGCTGAAGAAACGCGTTAGGTAGGCGCCAAACTTCTCTGCTGACGAAAATTCAACGATGCCAGCATTTGGATCATAGAAGCCGTAAACTCGCTCGTCACCTGAACCTTTTGCCCAAGCAGCCATCGCATGCTCAGGTGCATCCAGTTCTAACAACACCGGTTTACCATTAGCCGAAACATCAGTGATCTTCTCAACCACACCGTTCACAGTCAGTGCCTGTTTCTCTTCTAGCTTTTCATGCCACACTTTCATCGACGTATCATACATAGGGTTCTTCGTATGAATAGCCGCCAAGCTGCCAAGCAATTTGCTTGCGTTGACTTTTTCACTATCTGAATAACGCGTTGGATTGCTCAGTACTGCTGCCGCTGAGTACATCTTCTCCAGCAGTTGTCTTGCAACACCAACTTGCCCATCGTTTTCCAGCTGTTTAGCGACCAGAATGAGTTTAGAAAGTGGATCACAACGCCCACCATAACCATCATTCGATAGGTTCAACAGCATTAACTGTGGCGCAAGTTGTTCCGTCGCTTTCGCATCCACTACGCCAGCAGAGGCAATTTCACGGAACAGTCGGTTGTACTTCTCAGAGTTGTCCTGGAACGTCACTTTCAGTGCACGACTGTCAATTTCCCAAGCAAGCGCCCCTTTTTGCTCTGCACTCCAGTTGCCTTTAACAAACAGATCCACCAGTTGCTTGATGCTCATATCTGAACGGAAGCCGTCAACAATCGCCTTCGCATGGTCGTTTTTGTAACCATTTAGGAAATCTTGGGTGGTACGAATGTCTTTCGATTTACCCGGTACGCTAGTATCTGGTTTCAGTGCGTCACCAAAGCGTTTAAAGTCGCTCTTTAATCCTTTAAGAACTTCGCCCGCTTCCACAGCTACTTGCGCAGCATTGAACAGACCCGAGACAATTTGATCCGCGTATTGACTCATTAGACGGTTACTTGCTTTGTGACCATAGAAGGTTTGTTCACCCGTAACGTTGTAGCCAGAAATCACAAGTTTGGCTCGTAGCTTCTCACCTTCTTCACCCAAGCCTTCGTTGTCTGTGAGCAGCAGAATTGGTGTCTCTTTTGGCAAGCCTTTTAGGTTCTTCTCCACCGAAAATTGACCGTTAACCGCTTTCGAGATAGTACCCACAATGCCCGCAGGATTCGCCACTTCATGAGCGGTCATCGCTTTGGTCATACTTGGCATAGGGCGGTCAAGTAATAAGCCAGAAACGGCTTGGCCATTTTGTGCGGCATAACGGGCTAAATCTGCAGCAATTGGACCACCCATTGAGTAGCCGTGAATGATGATGTTGCTTGGGTCAATACCCTTATCATTCACTAGATAGTTGAACATGGTGCGAGCATCTTGATACAAGCCTTTTTCGCTTGGCCCGCCGTCGCTTTCACCATAGCCACGCAGGTTTACCGCCAGCATGTCGATACCTTGTTTCTGGTAGTGGCTGCGAATCGTGCTCGCTTGCTCTTCAGCAGAAGAATTAGAACCATGCAGGAACAACACGACTTTGCCGCTTGTTGCGCTCGTTTCACCTTCGTCTGACGCAGCACCCTGATGGTAATACCCCGTTAGACGGCCCGCTTCCCCTTTCAGGGTAACTTTCTGCGATTCACCTTTTTCTACCGCATAGTCAAGCAGCGTTTGCGTGATATCGTCAATCTTACGACGAGCCTCTTTCTCACCATACAACTCATTATTGAGGAATCGAGTCAACGGGCTAAGAGATTCTTTGTCGCGCGGCGGTGTACCATCATTTTCAATCGCCACGTTTTCTTTCTGCTTCTCGTTGCCTGACAAGGTATCAAGGACATCACTCACTTGATGACTTTGCTTCTTCGCGGCAATTTCAAGCTGAGCTTCTTGCAGTGCCTGACCAAAGTTGAATAACTCTGTCGGTGTCCAAACACCAAACTTAGGTCGCCATGCATGGCCGATAAGTTTGTCAGCCCCACCCGCTTTCAACACTTTTGCGACTGTACTTGAGCAGTTTTTGGTCAACAACTGATAGCGAGCATCCGGATCGTTGCTTAGACGGTTCCATTCAGCTTGCATCGCCGCCACATCCAACCCTTCTAGGTTAATGCGGAACACTCGGCCTTCATCTGCTTGGCTGGCCTTAAAGTCGTAGATATCTTCCAGTGCACTTTCTGCAAACTGACGAACCACATTGCCGATTCGTTGTTCCAAAAGGTCAGGATCGCCACTCACTTGAGCTTGTTTTTGTAGCTCTTCAGCAAAACGATTTGCCACATCCATCATGTCGTAACTTATGTCATTCCACTGGTCAACATATGGTTGGAAAACATTCGCTGGAATACCTGTCGATTCAAGCATTTTTGGGTTGCACAGTAGCACACTCGCGTAACCTCCAGAAATGTCTTTGTATGAGGCATCAATACCTTTAGCAGCATTGAGTTCTTCGATAAAGCGTTTCAGTTTTGTCTCACCATCGTACAAACCAAAGCCATCGTTTTCTTCTGATACCATGTCGCGCTCAAGCGCATCATTTTGATGAGCGGGCTGACTGAAATCGCTCCTACGAAGCTTAAGATCAGGCTGATTTCTTGTCGCCACATTGAAGATATTGCGGATATTGGATGACTTGCGACCTAGTGGCCACCAACTCACGTAATTCTGTTTGTTGAAGTCAGTTGCGGCTTGACCTTCTAGCTGTGTTCGACCTTGGCCAATCTGTAGTGCTGCATGACCTAACGTACTGTGATCACTCGGCTTCCAGATGTACATGGTTGCGCTCACTGGCGACAAGTGATCTTCAAGCGCTTTGTGCACTTTGTTTAAACCTGCGATGTCAATGCCTTTACCATCTTTTGCCAGATCGTTTGCAGAGAGCCCTGCGAAGATCGTATCAGCAACGGCTTGACCATACTCATTACTCACTGCCGATTTCACTTTTTCTAGAACAGCTTCGCTGCCGCCTAGCTGATCGATACTGGCAAGATTTCCTTTGCCCTTAGTGACGAAATCGCCGTTTCCATCCAGATACAGATGTTTACTCTTTTTCAAGTTGGCGTTATCAAGCTGGTCATACAGACGGCTAAAGCTATCGTGAGCTTTGATGCTTTGCTCAGATACCGCAAGAACAGAGACGGCTTCCAGACGGGAATTCACCTGATTTAACAATGAGTTCATTGCTTCCACACGGCCAGAATCCGGATGTCCGAGTACATAACCTTCAATCTGTTTGCGTAGGTTGAGCAGTTTTTCCACAGATGTCAGTTCATAGTCTGCGTGTTCCGCCGTACTCACATGATACTCAGCCAGAGCGTCGATCACTTGTTGGTAACTTTCACCGCGAACTTTACCGCTTACATGAGCAGCATCGAGCAGCTCAGTCACAGACATCAGTTCTACATTGGCATTGTACGTCCAAGCACCGTCTTCTTTTTGCGCTAAAATTCGCGTGCGGCCATCGTGATGCGAGAGCACCTTGTTATCCACTAAGAGAAGCTCATCTGGCATCTGCTCGAAGTTGTCAAAGTTTGCCAAGATAAAGCGCTCAATGGATTTTTGTTGAGCTGCATCTTCTGGGTTATCAAGCAGAATGGTCTTGCTCTTTCCATCGGTTCCCGGCCACGAGCGAACTTCAAAACCTTCTTCGCCTTCTTGCACTAAGAGGTTGCGCTCAGTACGAAGTGAATAGAATGGTAGAGATTCACGCAACATGCTATCGATCGCGCTTAGCTTCACATCCAGTTCAACCAGCGTATCGGCTTCGTAACCATCTGGATTGTCGGCCAAAAGCTCAGCTTGTCTCTCGTGACTCAACGCATCAAAGCGTACTTTAACGGCAACACCTGCATCGGTGAGTCTGTGCCCAATCTCTTCTGCAGGCATATCTTTGTATGCTGAGACTGGTTTATCCAACAGTCGGATTTCGCCCACTAATCCTTCGTGTTGCAATTGACGCAACGCAGGAAGCTCAACATTCCAAAAATAGTTACCAAGACGCATGCCACCTTCCGCGATGACATAAACATCATTTTGTGCGCCCGTAGCATAGACTGAACTCCAGAAACCCGTATTGCTGAACGTTGCTGCATCAATTGACGATTTCAATTGATTTTGCTCAGCGTTATCTGGGTCAAGGAACATGCCACCCCAACGCATTAATTGCTTGTTCAGCTCGATTGCAAACGCATTACCCTTAACATCAATGTCGTACACTACCTTTTTGCCATCAGCCTGGGCATTGTCGAGTACGTGTCGGTATTCCTTAAAGTTTCTACCAGACCAGAACGAAACAATGCTTTTCTCACCGTTTGGTGCTTCAAAACTATAACCATAGCTCTCAAGCTTGGTGAGAAATTCGACGCGCTTGTCCCAGTCATAATGGAGCGTCGCTTCAACAAACAAAGTGGCTAATGCTTGCACTTGATCTTTTGGTACTTGGTTGTCAGTGTTTTCGATGTAGCCGCCAACAAATTGAATCATGCGCTGCTTAGTTTCATCTGACATATCAACGTCGACACGTTCAAAACCAGGGACAGGAACATATTTATCTGTCGCCACTTCGTTATCACTGTCTAGCCATCGATAAAGATTCGCCACTTTTTCTGCACGTGCAGCCACCAACGATTCTGCAAGTTCTTGGGAAATGTCACCTAACGCTTCTAAGTTCACTCCTGAAATGCGGAGCTCTTTTCGAGCCACATCCTGAGAGACTGTGGTTGGCACCACAATGCTGTCAACGTTTGTTTCGGTGAACATCGAGGTGACCGTGTTACCACGGTTCTTTCCGCGAATTCCTGCGTTAATTTGCAAACGATCAACCGCATTCATTGCATCTTCTAGGGCTTCTAGTTCTTGTTCGCTCAAACCTTCACTAAATCGGCCATCGGCACTTGTAGAATTGTTTGTGTTTACATGACTGCCCGTTTCGCCAGCGCCTTCCACGCTATGAGCCTTACCCGAAAGGCCGCTGCCAGCCGCTCCTTCCCGGTCAGGGCGGTCGCCTTTGTTTTGCTTCGTACCTTTCGCATCATTCTGCGCTTGGTTGGCTTTATTTTCGGCGTTCATCGCATCGCGATCACCACGCGATTGTGCGTCGTTTGCTGCGCTGTGTGCATCAGATTCGGCCTGTTTCGCATCGTTGCTTTTCGCCACAGCATCGGCATTGCGCGTTTCTGCATCGGCTTTAGCATCAGCAATGTCTTGCTCTGCTCCCACTCGATTCTGCTCACCTTTTGCGACACCCGCTTCAGACTTCGCAACGGACTCTTTGACTTTGCTGTTATTGTCAGACTGCGTCTGCTTCGCTGCAGCAATCTTGTCATTGGCGATCTGCTTGGCGTCGTCGAGCTGGCGTTGAACGCCATCGAGCAGACCACCGGCAAAATCGTTGCGCCATTGGTCGCCTGACTCACCAGTATGCGTTGCTTGGCCATCAAGCACATCGAGACCTTGCGCCAGTTTTGTCAACTCGGCGGTCACGGCTTCCGATTCTTCTTTCACCGCATCACGTTGAGCTTGACCGTTATTTTCTAAGGCTTGTTGGTCGGTCGACTCCAACTGACTTTGTGAACCCGCGACAGCATCGAGCTGTTTCTGCTTTTCTTGTTCAAGACGTTGGCGATCCGCTTCTGCGCGCTCTTTATCTGATAGGGCATTCTGCGAAGCTTGATCTTGCGATGCGAACTCATTCACCGCCATAGTTTGTGGTGATGTTAGTGATTTCGCCACCACGTTATCTATAATATACCCTCGGTGGTCCTGTGCGCCTGTACCGTGGAATTCGATTCGGTTACTGCCATTACGGGCGGTAAGTTTTAAGTGTTTTTGCTGCCAACCAGATTCATCACCAGACGATGAAAAGACCACTTCACCGTTCCAGATAACTTTAATACCATCACTATCTAGAAGATCAGGATATGCCGAGAAATCAAAGCACAAAGCGATAACTTCGCCTTCTGCTAGGTCATCCAAATACTGGTAGAGAATTGTGTTGGTATTCGTGGCCAGTTCAGCAACTCGTAGGCCATGACCTTCACCTTCCACCCCGTATTCACTTCCCGCCAAAGAAGCTTCGATCCCATGCGTTGCTAGCCAACCGTAGTTACCTTGTTCAAAGTCACCATTGACAATGAGATTTGGAATTTCAGTAGGCTCTGAAGGTAAATCAACATTGAGTGCATCTTCTACGTTGCTGAGATCAGGTGTATCCACCTTGGTTATGCTGCTAGTTAGGCTATCACCCAAGTCCGAGCCCACTTCTTCAATGGCATCCATTTGGAAGCCATCCAACTTAGTGATTTCAGGTGTTGCAATCACACCACGGCCTTTTTGCGTACCGGATGACGATGCTTCATCACCTTGAACCAAGTAGTTGATCGCTTGGCTACCACCGACACCAAGTACGGTTTGCTTGATATTATCAAACAGTGCCGAGAGCTTGTTGCTACTGGTGTTGCTTGACGCAACGGCCAAGCTGTAGAAATCACCGTTGCCGATTTTGATTGCGACGTTATTTTGTGCGTAAGAAGCATTAATGCCTAGGCCATCACCAATATGAATATTGGCGTTAGCTTTGCCTTTCATCACGGCAACATTCAGGCCATCACCCACTTTGGTGTTGATGTTATATTTGCCCCAAGCAACGTTAACGGATACACCATCACCGATTTTGGTATTGATGTTGGCGTCACCATAGGCGGCTGTCACGCTCAAGCCATCACCGACGGTGGTGGTGATATTGGCTTTGCCTTTTGCTGCCGTCACCTGCATACCATTACCCACTTTGGTGACAATGTTGCCTTTGCTCCAAAGAGCGTTAAAGCTGTCACCATCACCTATTTGGGTCACGATATTGGCTTCACCTTTTGCCAGTACCACGTTACGGCCATTACCCACTTTAGTAATGACGTTCGCTTTACCCCAAGCTCCGGTGTAGTCGTCGCCATTGCCCACATGAGTAATGATGTTGGCTTTACCTTGCACCACGGAGACTTCTTGGCCATCCCCCACTTTGGTGATGACGTTGGCTTCACCTTTGGCAAAGTTATAGCGATCACCGTCGCCCACTTGGGTAAACACGTTTGCTTGCCCCCAAGCGACATTGACGCCCAAACCATCACCGACTTTGGTAATGATATTTGCCTTGCCCTTGGCAATACCAATGGTCGTGCCATCTCCGACATGAGTCATCACGTTGCCGATATCGGAAATCAACAACCCTACCGTGGTGCCTTCGCCCACTTTGGTTAGGATATTGCCTTTACCAGCCAACACAGCCGCGGTTGTTGCATCACCAACATGAGTCACGACGTTGGCTTTTGCTGCCGCCACAACACCCATGAAATCATCACCCACTTTGGTGACAATATTGGCTTCGCCCAGTGCTAACACGCCCGTTAGACCATCGCCGACATGCGTCATGATGTTGGCTTTACCGAACATCGCCGCCAAGGTTGTGCCGTTACCGACCTTAGTCATCACGTTCACTTCGCCTGCGAATATTCCTAGGCTGGTTCCATCACCGACATGGGTGTAGATGTTGGCTTTACCGACCATCAGAGCCGCGGTGAGGTCATTGCCCACTTTGGTCATGATGTTGGCTTGACCGATCATTGCAGCAAACGTGCTGCCACTGCCTACGTGAGTGAAGATATTGGCGTTACCAACCATTGCAGCCAGTGTGGTTCCATTACCTACTTTTGTCGCAACGTTACCTTTGGCTAACATCAGTGCGACCGACATGCCATCACCAATGTGAGTGAAGACGTTGGCTTCTGCCACCATTAAAGCTAGCGCATCACCGTTGCCGACTTTGGTAAAGACGTTACCCAAACCGCCCATCAGCGCCCAAGCATTCCCTTCGCCCACATGGGTAAAGATGTTGCCGGCACCAATCATGACCGCAATAGAGGTTCCATCACCCACTTTGGTGAAGATGTTACCCGCGGCACCCATCACGCCAAGAGTTTGACCATCACCAACATGCGTTAGTACGTTACCAACACCAAGCATAATGCCTGTTGTGTCACCGTTACCCACTTTGGTGAGGATGTTCGCACCGCCGACCATTACGCCTGTTGTTGTGCCATCACCCACATGTGTCAGCACGTTTGCGCCACCGCCCATCACAGCAAGGGCATTCCCTTTGCCTTTTTTGGTGAGAATGTTGGCACCGCCTAAGGCTACCGCTGTGGTGTTCGAGGTTTCGTTATCGCCGCTGATGTGGGTAATCACGTTTGCGCCGCCCAACATACCAGCGGTTAGATCGCCGTCACCCATTTTAGTTAGCACGTTCGCGCCGCCAGCCAGTACCGATGCCACATCACCTTTACCCACTTGCGTCATCACGTTGAAGCCGCCCGCCGCCAACCACAAGCCGTTGCCAGTACCAATTTGGGTATGGGTGTTGTAACCACCGAACATGACGACACGGCTGTTACCATTGCCTTTGTGCACAGAAATATTGCCTAAAGCCAGCAAATGCGCAAGGTATTGACCATCGCCAATACGAACCAATACGTTTAGCGCACCACCCGCGTAAACATCCATCTTGCCTTGCTTACTTTGGTGAACCAACACATTCGCCAAACCCGCACCGCGGAAGGTTAGATCCCCTTCCTCGCCACTTTTGACAATCACGTTTGCTGCGCCACCACCGTTGAACTCGGTACTACCAAATTGCGAACTGTGGAGGATGACGTTAGCGATACCGCCACCATTAAAGTAGACATTGCCGCGAGTCACATTGGACTTAATGACGTTGCCGCCACCCGCACCATTGAAACGCACATCACCAGAGCTTTCACCGCTATCGGTAGCTGGTTTATACAAGTTTTGAGCGGTGTACTCGTCCTCGTTGATATCGGCCACGGTGTGTCTGGTGCTTCTTACTGTTTTCACATTATAACGAAGATCACTCAATGAATAGGCGCCAACACCTATTTGGTTATACTCGCTCGAAGAATTTAGGTACTCATTAGCTAGGTCTGGAGCTTGTTTTCCAAACTCATCAAACCTGTAAGAAGCTTGAGCACGATACTGTAAGCTCCCTGTTTTCTCATCATTCCTAAGTTCAACTGTCACTATTTTAGTATAGCGCCCAAAGGCTTTGGCAAATATATATGTATTGGGTAGCACATTTGATTTAACGGCCGTTACATCAATTAAGCCTTCGCTTATTGCGTAACCACCCATTTTTGCATCTAATAAAGTAACATCTTTCGCATCAATACCCGCACCTTCGTCATAAGTAACCCATTTATTCTCAGTGAGGTCTTTTTGAACAGCTTGAATCGTGACTGCCTGCTGATGCTCAACTTCGATATTAGAAAGAGCATAACCCCCCTTGATCGGGTTGGCTTTAAAGCCTTTTGAATAGGATACGATTACCCGAGCCAGATCAGTTAAATGATTACCGTGCTTGAACCAAGCTTCAGTGTAATATTTGAGTTTGCCCGTTTCTGAATCGTTATAGAGACGAACTTTGTTGATTTTGGTGTACGTACCATCTGCGATAGCAAACAGATAAGTATTTCGCTCTCGCTCTGACTTTACAGCGGTAACCGCATGGAACTTGTTGCCGTTATCAATCGACAAACCGTGCATCTGCGCCGCGGTGAGAACAATGTCTTCCGCTTTCGCATATTCGATACTTTTAGCATCAATGCTACTACCACTGCCTTCACGTGTAATAGTATTATAAGCACCGCCACCGGAGAAATGGATGTCACCGTGTAAAACTTCGGAGTAAAGGCTGTTGTAACCGCCTACGCCTTTAAAGGTGATGTTGCCGCTCAAACCTTTGCGGGTAATGCCATTATAAGCCGCTGCGCCGCCATAACTGATGTCACCATGATTACCTAGGTGGTCAATCGATACACCACCAGCGGCACCGGCGAATGACATATTGCCATCGCCACTTTTATTAATGTCTGCATACCCGGCTGCACCTTTTACAGAAAGGTGTCCAGTTGTGTCTTCCACTTTTAGATATGCAGCCCCCCCTACGACCGTATCGTTACCACTGCCGGTATAAACCTTGGCGCCAATCGATCCGACAGTGACATGATCATCACCACCATAGGCATGGATTACTCCACCCAAACCGATAGCCTCAATTTTGTTGTTGCCATCATCGGCAGTGTAGTTTCCTGTAAAGAAGTATTCAACACTTCTCCAAAATGGTTTTCCCATAAGCCAAACTCTTCTTTAGGAGTTAAATAGAAAACCACTGTATCTTTCTAATACAGCGGTCATTTTGAGCATCCACTTTGCCGCGGACAGTGCAAACCTTCTGCCCTTTCCACGGTAAAAATACACGGCGACGAAGATCATTAACGACCTCTCTGCCATGCCCGAATGGAGCAATCATCTCTGGAATGTAGATATGCTGGCCTGAACGCCAGTCGGATGGAGATATTTCACGCACTCCAGATAACAGCTCATCTCGGATCTGCTCAGAGACAAACGCCCAATTACAAAATGCAATTGGGCGTCCGCACTCATCTTCGTAATAGCAAAACTGGTTTAGCTCAAAAGCAGGCAGAATACGCTGCTGCCATTCTGCAACCACGTATCGGCGATGAAGGGGGGAGTGCTGGCTGAGCAGCACAACACCACCTATCATCTGTTGCATTTGCGCTATTGTGAGATTTGCTGGTTGATGTGTAATAGACATCTGCTCTATATCAACCAATATGCTGTTATTTTTTTGCTTGGGAAGTGCGTTTTTTCGGCGCGGCTTTTTCTTCCACGAGAGTTTCCGCTGGTGATTCTTCCTCCTGGTTTACCGCAGCATCACCTGCAGGTAGAAAACCGGCTGCAACAAGCTTGTCAAATTCAGCTTCCATTCTTGGATCTTCTAACATGTTCTTAACCATCGATACCATATACATAAAACCAGAGGCTGGCATATGGACAACTTGCTTAAGTTCAAGATCGTTATCATTTTCAGCCATCACACCGTTAGCCATATTTTTCTGATCTTGACCTACAAAATAAAGGGAGAAAACACCTTTATTGTAGTTAACACTAGATACTGTTTGAACAAACTTCTCAGTCATAAATTTCCTCTACTTATTTTATATAGACATGATGGAAATCGTTTCCTTAAAAGAAAAACATCTCCATTCTCAAACATAATTAAAAAACAAAACATCAAAATTTAGCCTTGAATAAATTTTAACGTTTATTTTTCATAAAAATAATACATCGTTGAATCATATATATCAACTCACAGAAACACATTATATTAGAGTAAAAACTCCATATTATTTACGTGTTATTCATCCAATTACATATTTATGTAACGATTACATTCATTTCTTTGTTTGGTGACTCGCATCACCAAAAAAAACTCAATTTGAACAAAAAATGAACAATTAAAACAATTCCTAGTTCAGAAATTCTTCGCGATTGACGATTGATCAAGATAACAAGCAGTGATAGCATGCCGAGCCTTTTTAATTTTGCTGCAAAAAGCATTGACTAAGATATTTATTATGTCCAAAAATGAAGAGTTAACGCTGATATGTATACACCTATACTTAAGTATTATTAGTAGTGACAGAAAAAATAAAGAAAATCCTAATTTGACAAAAGCTAATAATTTCAGTGAAGAATTAAATAAGATAGAAAAAGAAAACAAGGTTAAAATTAAAACAAAATTCTCACAATTTCAGAACATAGAAAGAATCAATACGCCATCCATTTTATTCGATACCAATAATGCACCTTTTATACTAGCAAAATCTAATAAAGATAAATGTTTAATACAAAGAGCTAATAAAGAAACACCTGAAGTTATCTCTTCTGATGAACTTAACGCCATTTGGAATAAAAAATGGATTAAAATTAAACAGTCCCAATCACGTTTCGATATAACATGGTTCATTCCTGAATTTCTTCAACATAAACGTATCTTAAGCGAGATTTTTCTCTTCTCTTTTGTGTTGCAAATACTTGCACTGATCTCACCACTCTTTTTCCAAGTGGTGATGGACAAAGTTCTGGTTCACCAAGCTTGGTCAACTCTTGATGTGCTCGTTTTTGGACTTGTTATCACTGGCATTCTCGAAGTGGTACTGCGCGGGTTACGCGAATATCAATATGCGCATACCGCCAATCGGATTGATATTCAACTTGGATTAAAGTTGGTAAAACACTTATTTGGCCTTCCACTGATATTTTTCAAATCACGTCAAGTGGGTGCCATCGTAACTCGTGTACGCGAACTCGACACAGTTCGAGAGTTTTTAACTGGTTCCATGTTTACCTTAACTGTCGAGTTTTTGTTCATGTTCGTATTTCTATACGTCATGAGCTTACTTTCAGCATCCTTAACTTGGTTATTTATCGCAACTATTCCTTTTTACGTATTGCTCGCTTGGTGGCTAACTCCTAGAATGCAAACGGCTGTTGAGGAACAATTTTCACACGCTGCAGCAAATACCTCATTTCTAACAGAAACAGTTGCTGGCAGTGAAACTCTAAAAAGTTTAGCTGTGGAACCAAAATTTATACGTCGCTGGGATGAACAGACTGAAAAAATGGTCTCCACCGGCTACGTAGTTCAACAACTAAACAATCGTTCGAACCATGTTGTCCAACTCATACAAAAAATAACGAGTGTAGGTGTTTTGTGGTTGGGAGCAACAGAAGTATTGTCATTAGAGATGACCATCGGCCAACTAATCGCCTTTAACATGATGACAAACCACATCGCCCAACCTTTATCACGCATGGTTGAACTATGGGGGCAGTTTATTCAAACCCGTGTAGCATTAGAAAAATTAGCAGATATGCTCAATCTGCCAGTAGAACAGCATACCGGTAATGACATTGCCAAAATCCATGGTGCTATCTCTTTCAAAAATATCGTCTTTCGCTATCAACCCGATATTCCTCCGACGATTAATGATTTGTCTCTGGATATTCGAGCTGGAGAAACTCTCGGAGTTGTAGGCACGTCAGGATCAGGCAAAAGTACCTTAGCCCGATTACTACTGCGACTCTACAACCCAGAACAAGGTGTGATCACTATTGATAGCACTCCATTAAATCAAATCTGTATTCAGCAATTACGGCAGCAAGTCGGCATCGTGTTGCAAGAAAATTATTTATTTAATAAAAGTGTTAGCGAGAACATTGCCCAATCAAAGCCTGAAGCAAGTTTGGAAGAGATTATCAAAGCGGCAAAACTTTCCGGAGCTCACGAGTTTATTATGAAGCTACCGATAGGCTATGACACGATATTGGCAGAAGGTGGTCAGTCTCTTTCCGGTGGACAAAGGCAGCGACTTGCGATTGCACGAACACTCCTTTCTGACCCCAAAATTATCATTTTAGATGAAGCAACTAGTGCACTTGATGATGAATCACAGGCATTGATTCAATCCAATATGGCGAACATTGCTAAAGGGCGTACGGTTATCACTATCGCTCATCGATTATCTACCGTACGAGATTGCGACCGAATTATCGTTCTTCATCAGGGAAATATCGTCGAACAAGGTTGCCACCAGCAGTTATTAAAACTTGGTAAACAATACAAACAATTATGGCAGCTTCAGCAAGAGTTCAAACAAGAGGAACCTAATGCATGATCCACGTAATCAAGCGCTTCTTGAACAATTTTAAGATAAACCAAACCACTGAAAACCATTACGAGTTTTTACCTGCACATCTTGCTCTATCACAGCGCCCTCCTTCACCGTTTGCTCGTATAACGGCCATCACTCTCAGCCTAGGAGTCCTTGCTGCATTGCTTTGGGCTTATTGGGGGAAGTTGGATGTACAAGCTACAGCAACTGGCCGTTTCGTTGTGTCTGGTCGTTCTCAAGTAATTCAGTCTTATGAACAAAGCCGAGTTCTCAACATTCATGTTAAAGACGGTCAACGTGTTAAAAAGGACGCACCACTTCTCACTCTTGATACCTTAGGCGTGAATCAAGACATTACGCGTTTGATCACCCAATCTGAATTTCAAACTAATGAGTTCATCCGTTACCGTGCCTTAATCAATAATAAACAGCTCTCTCATGATCCCATGTTTACAGTATTACCACTGGAACAGCAGGTGTTGGTCAATGAAAATTATCTCAGTGAAAAACGGGAATTTGAATCAATTATCGCCAGCATCAATGCTGAAATGCAAGTGAATAAAACATCGCAGGCGGCTCGCCAGAGCGATATCAACGCCTTAACTCTTTTGACTGGAAATATTAGCCAAAGACTGGCCGCACGAAAAACGCTAAACACGATTAAGGTGATTGGGCATGTAGAATATCTCGAACAAGAAAAAGAACTCTTGGAAGCACAGCGCCAAGTCTCTCAACAACGAGCAGAATTAGACGTTCTAAAGTCGCAATATCACAGTCTCGAAGAAAGACTGACCGGTTTCAAAGCACAAAAACAAAGAGAATGGCTCGAAAAACGGAAGCAGGCTAAGTTGCAATTAGTTGCTTTGGATCAGGAACTTTCTAAGTTTCGCGAGCGTGAGCAACTAGAGATCATCCGCTCACCTGTGGATGGTACAGTACAGCAGCTCAGTATTTATACTCTAGGTGCAGTGCTTCAACCTGCGCAAAACTTGATGATTATTGTACCTGAAAATGCGGTACAGCAAGCAGAAGTACAGATTCTCAATAAAGATGTAGGCTTTGTTTATCCTGGACAGTCAGTAACGGTGAAAGTAGATGCATTTCCGTATACCCGTTACGGTACTATTGAAGCAGAACTGTTGAGTATTTCGCGTGATTCAACCACAGATGAACGCTTAGGACTTGTTTTCCCAGCACAAGTTCAACTAAAACAAAACAATATCTTAATTGATGGGCAAAGCGTTGAGCTTACACCAGGAATGTCCGTTGTTGCCGAGATTAAAACAGATAAACGTCGCATTATCGACTACCTACTCAGCCCAATTCGTGAATACCAAGCTGAAGCACTAAGGGAGAGATAAGTATGAATATATCGTCCCAAAAAAATGGTGATCTTATCACTCAAGATAACTACGGAATAGAAGCTATAGTTTATGCTGGCAACCATTTTCATAGAAAGTCGACCTGTACACAACTTAAGCATGTATTAGGTGTAGATCATTCCAACTTAAGTGAGATGCAAATAAGGGAAGCAGCAGACTATATTGGCTTAAAAAGTCAGGTAGCAAAGATACAAGCAACGGATCTAAATACTCTCCCTCTGCCTGTATTGATTGAAATCGACAATCATTGGCAAGTAATCACACAAGCTACTGATGGATCATGTTTTTTGTACGACCCAGCGACTCAATCAGAGCAGCATAGAGAACTCCATTCAGAGAATCACTTATTGAATTATAAGGTGATATTAGTAGCTGATGAGAGACTAAGCAGCAAAGAAGTCAAATTTGGCATTAGTTGGTTTGCGCCGTCAATCTTACGACAAAAGAGCCAAATGCGCGATGTATTCTTCTATGCTATTGCGCTACAAATATTCGCATTAGTCAGCCCCATGCTGTTTGAGAATGTTATCGACAAGGTACTGGTAGGCCGCAGTCTCTCTAGTTTACATGTGCTTGCAATGGCTATGCTCGCACTAGCCTTGGCTGAGCCTGCCTATAGCTACTTACGAAACACCGTTTTTGGCCATCTTGCTAGCCAAGTTAATGCCGAGCTATCAGGTCGCCTTTATCGTCACTTGGTTGGCCTCCCCTTAACTTACTTTAAACAGCGACAAACAGGGCAAATTATCGCACGAGTACGTGAAATGGCACAGATCCGTCAGTTTTTGACCGGCTCGACGTTAATGCTATTGCTCGATTTAATTTTTGTAACTGTTTTTATTGCTGTCATGTTTCACTATGCCAGCACTCTGACTTGGTTAGTTATTGGATCGTTAGTGATCTATTTCTTACTTTGGCTTATAGCAGGTCCCTTAATAAGGAAAAAAGTTGAGTCTGAATATGAATCAGATGCCGATTCCACAACCTTTCTTACTGAAGCTGTCACAGGCATTGAAACCATTAAAACCACTGCAACTGAGCATAGGTTCCTACATCAATGGCAACGGATACTCAGCCAACAACTTAACCGCAGTTTTGATGCTCAAAAATCAGGATTAATTGCAGGACAAGGCATCGCACTTGTTCAAAAACTCACGGCTGCATTATTACTGTGGTGGGGAGTCAACGAAGTGTTAAATGGTGAGCTAACACCAGGGCAACTGGTCGCTTTCAACATGTTAGCTGGCCATGTGACTCAACCCGTACTTCGACTTGCGCAAATTTGGCAAGACTTTCAGCATACTCTCATTGCGTTAAGGCGAGTGGGCGATATTCTTGACGAGCCAAGAGAAAATAGCAAACAAGGGTTAGCCTCCGTCCCTGAACTCAATGGAGGCATAGAATTTAATAACATTCGTTTCCGTTACCATGAAGATGCTCCTGAAGTATTAGCCAACCTATCTCTGGAGATTAAACCGGGGCAATTTATCGGCATCACAGGGCCATCAGGCTCAGGTAAAAGTACACTTACCCGCCTACTGCAACGCTTGTATATTCCTCAACATGGGCAAGTATTGGTCGATGGAATGGATCTCGCTATAGCAGATCCCGTTTCTTTACGCCGAAATATGAGTGTGGTCTTGCAAGAAAGTATTCTCTTCTCCGGTAGCGTGGCAGATAATATCAGGCTAAGTAAGCCACAAGCTTCTGATGACGAAATTCGCCATGCAGCACAACTCGCTGGCGCTTTGGAATTTATTGAGGGGCTTCCCCACGGATTTAATCAGCCAGTGGGTGAGAAAGGATCGGCTCTATCCGGTGGTCAGCGTCAGCGTATTGCCTTGGCAAGAGCACTGCTGGTGAATCCTCGAATTTTGCTGCTCGATGAAGCAACGTCTGCACTCGACTATAACTCGGAGGCAGCCATCATGAGCAATATGGAGGAAATTTGTCGAGGCCGCACCGTAATTAGTATCGCACATCGCCTAAACACAATTCGTCATGCTGACAATATTCTTGTCTTGGACAAAGGCCAAGTATGTGAAAGAGGAACTCACCATGAGCTGGTTGCGAAAGAAGGACTTTATGCCAAACTATGGAAACAACAAATTGGCATCTAACTCAAAGACATAAATTATTGATGGCATAAACAATGACTACAGTAGTCGATTTTTATACTGCTCCGGTGTCTGGCCGGAGTATTTTTTAAACATTGCAATAAAAGGGCTAGCTTGGTTGTAGCCTAAGGTTAGCGCCACTTCTTTCACTGAATGGCCGGTACGCAATAAATCCATTGAATATAAATAGCGCACTCTTAAACGCCATTCAGTAAAACTCATGCCCAACTCCGTCTGGCAATGCCTTGCTAAGGTTCTTTCTGTGGTGTGTACTTTTTCGGCCCATTGAGAGAGAGTGGTATCATCGGTGGGGTTTTCTTCAACCGCAGCTAAAATTGGTGCCAAATATTTATTGTCTGTCGATGGCAAAAAGTGATGCTGCGTTTCTTGAGTTGCGAGTTGATCCAACAATACCTGTACTAACCGCTTATCAGCTGGTGTTTGAGCAACGTTGATATCACGTGCACGAAAATCTTCAATTATGGCAGAAACGATAGGCGTGACTTTAATAAGGCTAGTCTGCTTGGGGAAATGACGAGTCATAGCATGTTCGATATTCAACGAGCAATATTCAATCGGTTTGCGATTATAGCTACAGTGTTTTACTCCAGCGGGGACCCAAATCGCTAAATGCGGTGGTGCAAGAAAGCGAGTATCTTCCGCTTCCATCTCAAGTATTCCACCCGAAATCAGTTGCACTTGACCCCAAGGGTGGCTGTGAGTACGGGTTTCAGTGTTCGATAAGAACGCCTCGAAATTCATAAACACGTCCGATGGTGCTCTATCAATGGATAAAGAAGGGTGAAGATTCCGCGCTGCTTTTTTCAAACTTGTCTTCCTATCGCTCGCAATGTCGTTTTAGAGATATATATAATCATATAGACCTGCCACACTATATTCCTAGCCACATTTTGCGACGAGACTCACATGGTATATCTTCTCCCGCTCTTCACTGTCCTTATTTGGGGTGGTAATTCCATCATCAATAAGCTTGCGGCCGAAACCATTGAGCCAAGTGCAATGAGCTTCTATCGTTGGTTTGTTGCCATGCTAATACTAACACCATTTTGCCTGCCGACGGTGATACGTCAGTGGAACATCATCAAGCCATACCTAAGCAAACTAGCTTTTCTTGCGATGCTAGGTATGGTGCTCAACCAGTCGCTAGGTTATTACGCAGGACTGACCACAACCGCTTCCAACATGTCACTCATTACATCACTGGTTCCTCTACTGAGCGTCTTTATCAGTGTTCCCTTGCTCAATAAGCGTATTTCTGGATTAAGCATTGTTGGTGGAGTGCTTTCTCTTTCTGGACTCACGTTTATGCTTGGCCAGGGTGACATGAGCTTTTTTATACACCAAGATATCACCCAAGGTGACGCTTTAATGGTCGCAGCGGCCATCGTTTATGCATTGTATTGTGTTCTTCTTAAACGTTGGAAAATGCCACTTAGCAACTGGACACTTATTTATATGCAAGGCTTATTTGCTGTTTTCATGCTGATCCCATTATGGCTCAGCAGTGATCAATTACTCCCCACTAATGGCTCTCTTCCATTAATCGCCTATGCCGCTGTCGGTGCCTCGCTACTCGCACCATGGATGTGGGTGAAAGCGATAGATATTATCGGTGCAGATTCCAGTGCCATGTTTATGAATTTACTGCCAGTTGTTGCTGTTTCTCTAGCGGCAACGCTATTGGGAGAAACCATGCAAAGCTACCATTTTATCGGCGGATTGATGGTTGTCTCTGGTGTTATCCTTTCGCAAATAAAGCTCAAGAACAAACGTTCGACAACTATCGAACGCGTGACTCAACCCTAAAAGCAACGGTAAGTT
Organism: Vibrio sp. S12_S33; assembly: GCF_963889785.1. Taxonomy (NCBI): domain Bacteria; kingdom Pseudomonadati; phylum Pseudomonadota; class Gammaproteobacteria; order Vibrionales; family Vibrionaceae; genus Vibrio; species Vibrio sp. S12_S33. Next base: position 40,003 of record NZ_CAWPQZ010000034.1, read on the forward strand.
ATGAGGTAAACTTTGGCTAAGAATGTTCGTTTAATGTGAATTGTCGCTTAAAACGCGCAAATAACGTCACTCTAGTGATTGAATTTGCTCAAGTAAAACGTACACTGTTCAAGATTGGAGCATACAATCAAGTCAGACGAGCATATAAGGATATTTAGGATGAAAGCAGGTAAACGCCATCAAGAAATCATCGAATTAGTTCAAACTCACGGTTTTGTCAGCACTGATGACTTAGTTGAACGTTTTAATGTTAGCCCGCAAACCATCCGGCGAGATCTTAATGAGTTGGCTGATGCCAACAAATTGCGTCGTAATCATGGTGGAGCAACCATTGCTTCCAGTTCAGAAAACTCTTCTTATCACACTCGACAAATAACATATCAGCAAGAAAAACAGCAAATTGCCATCGAACTTGTCAAACACATACCTGATGGTGCAACGCTGTTTATCGATATCGGAACCACACCAGAAGAAATAGCCCGCGCCTTGATGCTCAATCACGAAAACTTACGCATCGTGACCAATAACATTAATGTAGCAACCATCCTAATGGCAAAACCCGATTTCAACGTAATTTTAGCTGGTGGAGAGGTACGCAATAAGGATGGTGGTGTTACGGGTGAAGCAACGCTAGATTTCATCTCACAATTTCGTCTTGATTTCGGCATCTTAGGGATCAGCGGTATTGACTACGATGGTTCACTACTTGATTTCGATTATCATGAAGTTCGAGTAAAACGAGCAATCATCGAAAATAGCCGATGCGTCTATTTAGGTGTGGACCACAGTAAGTTTGGGCGTAACGCGATGGTCAAACTTGGTACCATTGCTGATGTGGACTTGATCATTACCGATGCCAAGCCCCCTGAAGAAATTGATACTTTTGCTCGTGAGAATGAAGTCATTATTCAGGTGATATAGCTCAATATTTCACCTTGCTTTTTTCTTTTACTCTGTGGGATGACTGTTTTTAGATTTTAATATAAATAGTTTTATCATTTGACCGTACTACTACCAATTTTTTTGGTATAAATATCACTATTCTGCCCCATTCTATAAGAATAACTATCAATGCATAAGATCCTTCGGCTTATTCAAGAAAACCAGCACATTACCAGCCACATGGAACTGGAAAATGTGTTGCTTACTCTTAATAACCTGATTGACCATGAATTCTTTTTATTTGGTCTATCTTTGCATCCCACATTGAGAAGCCGTGAAACACTCTTAACCGACAATTACCCAAATTGTTGGCGTCAGCAATATGATGAATCTGGTTTTATGCACGTAGATCCCATAGTGAAATACAGCATGACCAACTTCTTACCCATCAGTTGGGATGATGCAAAGTATGCTAATAAAGATGGCCGAACAATTTTTGAAGAAGCACGCTGTAATGGTCTAAAAGCAGGGTTCAGTATCCCCATCCACGGACTACGTGGGGAATTTGGCATGATCAGCTTTGCAACCTCTGACATTAAATCTTATCAACTTAACCAACAAAGCATTCAAACCTCTCAGTTGATCGTTCCGCTATTGGCACACAATATTTATAACATTGCCCGTTGCCATAAAGACGCCGAACCACGAGCAAAATTAACAGCCCGTGAAATTCAATGCTTAACTTGGGCAGCTGAAGGAAAAAGTGCATGGGAAATTGCAATCATCATTGATACTTCAGAACGAACAGCCAAATTCCATATCAGCAATGCGTGTAGAAAGCTTGGAGCGACGAATCGCTACCAAGCAATTACTAAAGCCATTTTAGGCGGTTACATTAATCCTTATTTATAAAACGCACTAAGCATTTACACTTGCTCGGTATACCTCATTCATGGGGATATGCAGCGCGACCGATCGGGTGCTTCCGAGCATATGAACCTTTCTATCACCTAAGCGTTCGCAAGGAATCCCCATTCGTTTGATCAGCTTTTCAACGCTGGCAGACGTAACCGTTACATACGACTCTATATGATGCTTCTGCGCGTGATGGTATAGCGATTGAAACATCTGTAAAGTAACATTACTCACCCCACCTAACTGCGCTGAATAATCCTTATCGACGGCAAAACGACTCAACTCATAAATAGAGCGATCAACGGGAGCGACTTGGTTTCCCATCAGCTCTGGAAAAGTATTTTTGAGCATATAGTTGGTTGTGGTCGGTAAAATACGCCAACATCCAACTAGGTGACCATTATCTTCTTTTGCGTACAGATAATGAGCATCAGGAATATCATATTCATCACTTTCTAAACCTTGATTCGTTTTTAACTCCCATTGCAAACGTTGCGAAAACACTTTGTAACGCAGCTTAAGTAAGGAGACGTAATCGCCTTGAGGAACCGTTTGAAAATTGTGTGAATATATTGAAATAGTCATGGAATTTCTCCGTAGGTTGATGGAGAAATTAAGCTAACCAATATTAAAATATATAAAACCTGTTCGATCGAACAGTTACACCAAGATAATGTTTAAACTATTGTTAACTCTACTGAACAACTAACGCTCAGTTGGCTTAATAAAGGTACAACATAAATTAAATAATTCGTACCGCTCGGCTTTAAAAATCCTCCTAGGCAACTAGGAGGATTTTTTATATCTCATCAATTTAACTGCTAAAAATATCATTGCAGTTTGGTTGGTGCTTTGTTGTCTGTTGGTTAATGGCAACGTTTAACCAAACCAGTAGCCATCAATGAGTATTAATCCAACCATAAGTTAATATTTTTGTGATGCAGTACATTTGAGCGTAAATTTACGCGGGAAATTTCTTACGCAAAATGATTCTAAACTCCCCTCACTCCACCGACAAATTCAATCGATAGAAAACATATGACAAAGGCTCTTGGTAATTAAGGCACGACAGAATCGCTGAGTGATCAGCACATTTTATGCCAAATGCCAACAATTCAACGAAACCGTAATATCTTAAGGTTTCGTTAAAACCGAAGTCATCGAAAAGACAAAGTGAGTCGTAATGGAAGCAAGAGCGTCAATCCTTACTTGAACAACTCAAACTCGCCTTCGACCGTCAGAGAACCACGGTTAATGAGTGATTGGTTGTATTGCTTCCAGTTGGTTGTTTTGTAGCGAGGCTTAGACATAAGGTTACGAAAAGTAGTGGATGTAGCTGCTCAGATCGTAGGTTATAGATTTAGTTTCATCGATTTGAGCAACAAAACCCGTGTAATACATAACCGATTAGGTTTAATATGCAACAATAAGTTACAGTTAAAATCTGTGTTCGAGCGTGATTCAAAGTGACCATGTGATGTATGAATACTCAATCAGCTATATTTTAAGTAGCCTAACCATGCTCAATGGCTATTTTCTCATTTATGGCAAGATTGAAGTGAAGCCGTGGTCATCTTGCAAATCTCATACTGTTTAAAGTCTGTTATCTGGGCGTTAAAGTGTTTGTGATGATCATGCTCTATAACTCCTATGTTTAAGAGATGAGTGATGAAAAAAATTTTTGCAGTTATGTTGGGGGTTGCCCTTTTTGGCTGTCGTGATGATACGACGGAGTTCAGCTTCACCCCAGATCCCGAAGAAGAATCGCCTACCCCCACTGTTTTTGAAACTCAAATTGGCGGGGTGACTTTACAAGGTCTCAAAGAACCAATAAGCCCTGTTGTCTCTTCATCTGTCGCAGCTTCATCCTATGTATCTTCATTTTCTGAGACAGAACAAAACACTAACTTAGTCACCATAGAATCGTTCAAAGGGATACCTTATGCCTATTCGGGCGATAGTAGTAAAGGGGCTTTTTTCTGGTTCATCGCGGATTAGCGGGAACTAAAAACAAAAAAACGGTAGTAAGTGATATGGTTTAGTCGCCAAACAAAAATCATACACAAACTACCGTTTCCATGTCGAATCATACTTTCCTATCTTCATTC